>JBGUOI010000119.1:0-8477 GCA_045118075.1 Porcincola sp.
CATGAACAGGGAAAACGTCACTGCCTTTGAACTTGAGAAAGGAGCTGTACAAACCGAGGTGGAAAACGGACTTGCTGGCGGCGTAAAACGTCTTCACAGCGAAAATCAAGAAGGTCGGGAAAACTATCTGCACAACACCAGGTATCTTCTTCGGCAATATCGGAGAGTGGCATATGCTGTCAAAATCTCCGAAGCTGATCTAAACCTTCGGATGGAAATGGAGCATGGAACCCAGTTGTCCACATTGGAAGTCAATGCAGAGTTGGCCGGGATCGATCTTTCCGGCTCGAAGCTGGAGGGCTATACCAGGAGCATTGTCCGGAGCCGAAAAATGCTTGAAATCATCAAGAATGCTCTGGAAGCCGTACGTTTGGAACCGACCCACGGAGAACTGCTCTACCAGTTGCTCTATCTGACCTACTTCTCAGAACCGAAGCCGAAGAACAGGGATGTCATTCTCTCCCAGCTTGACAGAATGGGATATCCCATGTCGGTTTCTTCGTATCATAACAACCTTAATCGCGGCATCCGGGCAATCGATCATATCCTCTGGGGCTACACGGCGCAGGACTGTATTGAAATCATCCGGAATTTCCTGCCGTAGAATGGCGGCGTCGATAACAGGAGTTGTTAAGGCCCTCCCAAGATATATATTGTAAGGAGAGAGCCGTTTCGGGACATACCACAGAAATTTTCTTCGATAGCTGTACAAGTGAAGCTGGCCTGTTGGTGGCTGCGTTTGGGTAAAACGGCGAAATCCGGTATGCTAGACTGTTATTAGACTAAACTTGGACTGTTTTTGGACTTAAGTTGGACTGCTTTTGGATTGTAATTGGACTTATGATGTGCTAGGATATCAGCGTCGATAGTCAGGCGCATGAACCGTCACGGAAACGTGGCGGTTTTTTTGTGCCCGGAAACCTGGCAGCGGCAGCGCACTCTCCGCAGCTGTGTATCCCATTCGATAATCTCAGTAATAGGAGGACCATTTATGAAGCAAAAGAAAACCGGCAAAGCCAAGGAGCTTCGGATCGGTCGACTGCTGTACGGCTCTTTTCTGACGCCGATCATGGCAGTCGCTTTTACGATCCCCGCGCACGCGGCCGGAACGACCATCTGGACCAAAGCCTCGGATATCATGCGGGACGTTTACACGCAGATCCTCGGCATCTCCACGATCGCCGCCGTCGTGACCGCTGCTGTCGCCCTGCTCCTGATGAACTTCTCCAAATCCGGCCGGACCGTGGACGAGTCCAGGGCCTGGCTGAAGAGAATCATCATCACCTGGGCGATCCTGAACTCCCTTGGCTTTATTCTGGCGTACGTCACCCCGTTCTTCACGGGCGGCACCTGGACGCCGTAAGGAGGCAACACATATGAAGAAAAGCATTCTGTTTCTGGTATCCGGTATTGCGGCAGGCATTGCGCTCTGCCTCATTGCAGCTTTCCATCTTCCGCTCAGGAAGGATGAGGCGGCCGACTGGCTTGGCCTCTTCTGAGTGAGAAAGGACGTGCTGCATGGGTATCCTGGATAGCATTGTTGAGTGGATCGCCACGCAGGTGATGAACCTGCTGGATCTGATCACCGGCTCAGTACTCGGTGCTTTGGGATGCGACATGAGCACTTTCCTGCGGTATTTTCCGGCTGCCGAGACACTGTACGTCGTATTCGTTGCCATTGCGATCGGGTTTACACTCCTGAACCTTGCGTGGCAGCTGTTCAAGAACTTTGGGCTTGGCGTGGGCCTCAGTGCGGAGGACCCCGTCAAGCTGACGGTAAAATCGATTCTGTTTATCTTCCTGGCCTTTTATTCCGATCAGATTCTGGACATCATTCTGAGAATCGCAGGGACACCATACAGCTGGATCGTCAACGCTGCTTTGCCGCCGATCCAGTTCGCGAGTTTCGCAAGCGTTCTGACTGTAATCGTCGGCTGTCTTGCCTCTGGTTCCATCGCGCTTATCGTCCTCATTCTCGTTATCCTGATCGCCTGGAACTACATCAAGCTCCTTTTTGAAGCTGCGGAAAGGTATATCCTGCTCGGTGTTCTTGTCTTCACCGCCCCGCTTGCCTTCGCTGCCGGAGCCTCAGAAAGCACCTCGAATGTTTTCAATTCCTGGTGCCGGATGCTGGGCGGTCAGCTCGTGCTGCTGATAATGAACGCATGGTGCCTCAGGCTCTTCGTCAGTATGGTCGGCACATTTCTGGCCAATCCGCTGTCTGTATAGGAGGCACAGCATGAAACAAATCAGACTACTCACAACCATTGCAGCTGTGCTGGTACTGTCAGCGATCCTGACTGTCCCTGCCGCTGCCATAGACAAGGGCGATGTCCAGAGCGCGATTTCCGCTTCCAGCAAAGAGGAGGTTGCAGGGAACATTTTCATCTGGTTCCTCTGTGCCATCGGATTCCTGAAAGTCAGTCAGAAAATCGATAGCTTCATGGCGTCGCTCGGCATAAACGTCGGCAGGACCGGCGGCAGCATGCTGACTGAGCTGCTCCTGGCAGGCAGGGCTTTAAAAGGAGCTACGAACATCTTTGGCGGCAGTTCCCGGACCTCTGTGAACGGCGGAGGCAATTCAAATGCTTCAGGCCGTTCTGCAGGTTCGTCTCCGATCGGCAGCCACGGGCTCATCGGCGCAGCAAGCCGGGCTATTGGCCGTTCTGCAGCAGCCGGAGCAACCGGCACCGGGCGGGGCATCGGCGGTCTTGTCGGTCAATCGCTCTTTAATTCCAGCCTGGCAAAAGGCGGCTCGCTTGCCGCCGGCGTAATCAGTTCCGTTGCACTGGGCAGTATTGCAAACAACGGGACCATTACCGGCACACATGCAGCGGAGGCGCTGACAAACTACCTTGGCTTCAACCAAGGGTCCGGCTCTGCTCCCATAGGATCCGAAGCATCGGCAAGCATTCCAAAATACCGCGATGTTGAGATCGGGGGCGGCAGGATCACCGGCTATGAGTCGACACCCGGGGTATCCGGGGAACGCCAGTTCGCCATGTACAGTAAGGATCAGTATATGCAGCCTTCCGGCGATCACGAGGTTGTAACGACCGCCGACGGTGCAAGCTGGTACAAGCAGTATGCTGAACCTGTGGTCAAAAAGACGCCGCGCAGAGAGTCCGGCGGCAGGATCACATATGAAGAGAGAATCGTCCAGCAGATGCCGCAGATCCCGAAGAGAAAGGATCGGGTTTGATGGATAGCAGGAACAATGAACAGAAACAGACTGCGGCGTCAACGGTGACATCCGCAGTTAAGACCGGAAAGGCGATTGCCAATATTGCGAAAGGGGCTGCTCGCGGCGGAATGCCAGGGGCAGCCCTTGCTGCAGCCTGGTCGTCCAGGAAATGGCTGCTCCCGGTTCTCGCTCTCGCTTTGATTCCGATCATTATCGTTGCGATGCTTCCGTCCATCATCTTCGGTACGCCGCTGACGACCGATCCGGAGAGCACCGCACCGAGCGGTCTAATCAGCGATGAAGTGCTGACTCAGACTATGATGGATCTGAACGACCGGATCAGCGCAGCCCTTTCAGACGGCCTGGAAGACATACTCTACAGAATCAATGAAGACTTCCTTTCCTCTGGCTGCGATGAGAAAGAAGTGAACAACCCTTATGGCTCGGACGTGAGATTCAACGCGAACTATCTGATCTCACTGTACTGTGCAAGCAAAAGCGAAGATGTCATGTCGATCTCCGTGGACGATCTGATTTCGAAGCTGGAAGCAAACAAAGGCCAGCTCTACACGTTCACTTATTCGGACTCCTCTCGCCTGGAAGAGGTCACTTCCGAACCAGAAGAATCGGAAGACGGCTCAGAATCTGACGAGGAATCTGAGCCCCAGGAACCGGAGTACGTCACGGTCTGGACCCGCACATATACGATCTCCTACAACGGCGAAGCGTACTTCGGCGACGAAGTGTTCGGCGTGACTGAAGATCAAAAGGAGCTTGCCGGACAGTATGCACAGAACCTGTCACTCCTGCTGCACGACGGCAGCTATCAGGTCCTGTCCATGTCCGAATTCACTGACCTGGGTGTCTCCTATGAGGGCGTTGTTTTCTCTGACGGAGAAACGCAGGTCGTCTACTATAACCAGATGGACGAACGCTGGAAAGACCTACCCTACGGCACCGACGATATCGGTCATTATGCCTGCGGGCCGACATCCATGGCGATCGTCGTATCCAGTCTGACCTCCGAGACCGTCGATCCGCCGCACATGGCACAGTGGGCTTATGAAAATGGCCACTGGTGCAGCAAAAGCGGGTCCTACCATTCCATCGTACCCGGAGCGGCAGCAGCCTGGGGTCTCAGTTGCGAGGCGTGTTCACGCGACGATCCGCAGAGGCTGGTAGATGCCTTGGCTTCCGGAAAACTGGTGGTTGCCATTATGGGCCCAGGACACTTTACACGCGGCGGACATTTCATCGTCCTTCGCGGCGTGACTTCCGAAGGAAAGATTCTGGTGGCCGATCCGGTCAGCTACAGCCGGTCAGACGAGGAATGGGACCTGTCCATATTCCTGGAGGAAGCCAGCCAGTATGCGGCGAATCGTTCGCCGTTCTGGATCATTGGAAACTGAGAGGAGATGAAACACATGCTTCTTTTTGCTCTCGGCGCTCTGGCCGGAGGTTTTGTCGGCGTCCTGACCATGTGCCTGTTTACTGTAAGCAGCCAGGCATCACATTTGGATGAACTGGATGAACAGATGTCGGGGGATCTTGGCGCTGCGCCCGGAGCCCCCGACGAACAGAATACAAAGAAATAGAGGATGGAGTAATGGCAAACAAGAATGAAGAACGGGATGTATACTTCATCCCTCCAAACTTCCTGACAGGCGGCCGTCTGTTCGGAGGCAGTATACGGATGCGGAATGCGGTTGAGGCGGGAATCCTCGTTCTCGTAACCGGCATTCCGCTTTTTCGTTTGCCCATCCCGCTGATGACCAGGATCATTCTGCTTTGCCTTATCACACTGCCGCTTGGCATCCTGGGCATTGCGGGCTTTGAAGGCGTTTCATTGTCCGAGTTCGCAATGAACTGGGTGAAGTGGCTGTCACATCGCAGGATTCTGTACAGCACGGATACTGAACCAGATATCCGAATCAGGACTGCGAGACGGAAACCTGCGCATAGGACATCACAAACGCAGCGTCATGCACCGCCGCAGGATATGGGAATCAAGGTCAAGACGCGGGAAAGCAGACTCCCGCTTCGGCTGCAGCGGCTGATGAAAGCATCCGCTTCCGAGCGTTCCAACTCAGACAGCAGGGCCGGCAAAAAAGCGCCGCAGACAGCCGATGATTTCATTCCCGTAAAGGACATCCGCAACGGGATCATCGAAACAACAGACGGGCGATACGTCAAAATTCTGGAGGTTGAACCGATCAACTTCCTCCTGCGCAGCGCCAGAGAGCAGAAGAACATCATTCTCTCCTTCGGCAGCTGGATGAAGATATCCCCAGTCAAAGTTCAAATGAAAGTCCTGACGAAAAAGGCAGATATCAGTAAGCATCTGCAGGCAATCGAGAGGGATATGGAAGCGGAGACGAACGAAAAATGTCGCGAGCTTCAACAGGACTATTACCACCTGATCCAGACAATCGGTTCTCGGGAGGCGATCACGCGCAGATTCCTCCTGATCTTTGAATATGAGGCGGTCAACAACAGGAAGACGGAATATACCGAGATAATCTCGACCCTGGAGACGGCAGCGCAGACGGCGAAGCAATACCTTCTCCATTGCGACAACGCCATTGTTTCCCACGATGACGAGGATGCATTCCTGGCAGAGATCCTTTTCACGGTGTTCCAGCGCTCAACGAGCGAAATCAAGTCCCTTGAGGACCGCGTCCGGGAGATTCAAGCGGTTTCTGAAGATGGCCAAAGACCGTTCTGGCTCGGAAAGGCCCTGGCACCGGAAAGCATTGACCTGACACACGGCTCCTACGTCATTATGGACGGTGTTTATCACGCTTATCTCATGGTCCCTTCTGACGGCTATAACTCCAAAGTGACTGCCGGCTGGACAAGCCTTCTGGTAAACGCAGGCGAAGGAATTGACATCGACTTTTTCTTTGAGCGTGAACCGAAGGAGCGTATCCAGGCCAAACTCGGTCAGCAAATCCGAATCAATAGGAGCCGTATCAAGGACGCATCGGACACCAACACGGATTTCGACGACTTTGAAGGAGCGATCCAGTCCGGTTATTTCCTGAAAGAAGGCCTGGCAAATTACGAGGATTTTTACTACATGAACACCCTGGTAACGGTCACTGCAGACACCTTGGAGAATCTGGAATGGCGGATCGCTGAGCTGCGCCGTCTGGTAGTGTCTCAGGACATGGATCTGCGCCTGTGCCGGTTCAATCAGGAACAGGCCCTTCTGTCTATCCTCCCCCTCTGCCGGATCGACAAGCGCATTTTTGAGGGCAGCAAGCGGAATCTTCTTACCTCGGCAGCTGCCAGTGCTTATCCTTTCACCAGTTATGAGATGTCTGATGAAAACGGAATCCTGCTTGGCGTGAACCAGCACAACAACAGTCTCGTGATCGTGGACATCTTCAACAGCCGAACCTATAAGAATGCAAATATGGTTCTGCTCGGCACCAGCGGCGCGGGCAAGACCTTCACGCTTCAGCTGATTGCGCTCAGGATGCGGCGGAAAGGTACACAGGTCTTCATTATCGCGCCTTTGAAGGGGCACGAATTCCTGCGCGCTTGCCGCAACATCGGCGGCGAGTACATCTCCATCAGCCCTGGTTCCCGGCAGTGCATCAATATCATGCAGATCCGGAAACAGGATCTCACGGCAAATGAGATCATCGACGGCGTGGTAAATGACAATTCGATCCTGGCACGAAAGATCCAGCAGCTCCACATCTTCTTCTCCCTGCTCATCCCGGATATAACTCATGAAGAGCGGCAGCTGCTTGACGAAGCATTGATCAAAGCCTATGCGAAAAAAGGGATCACACACAGCAACGACTCCCTCGCTGACCCAGAACACCCGGATCAATACCGGGAGATGCCGCTGCTCGGAGATGTTCATGAGATTCTTATGGAAGCTCCTGACACAAGGCGGATGGGCAATATCCTGAACCGGCTCGTCAACGGCTCCGCCCGCACCTTTAATCAGCAGACGAACGTGAATCTGGACAATCTCTACACCGTTCTGGACATCTCAGAGCTGACTGGGGAACTGCTTCCCGTCGGCATGTTCGTCGCCCTTGACTACGTTTGGGATAAAGCGAAGGAAGACAGAACAAAGGAGAAAGCAATCTTCATTGACGAAGCCTGGGAACTGATCGGCGCGGACGAGGCGAACTCCGCGTCTCCGACCAGCAGCGGAAAAGCTCTTGCCGGCGAGTGGGTTCAGGAGATATTCAAAACGATCCGGGGCTACGGCGGTGCAGCCATTGCCGCCACTCAGGATATCGGCGATCTCGACCGAAGCCGGACGGGAAAAGGCATACTCAACGTCGCCAAAACCAAGATCATCCTGAACCTGGAAGATGATGAGGCAAGACGTGTCCAGGATAATCTGCACCTGACTGATGCTGAGATCACTTCGATCACCCGATTCGAACGCGGCCACGGTCTGATCTCTACGAATTCCAATCACATCACAGTAGCGTTTCAGTCCTCTCCGCTGGAGAAGCAGCTGATCACCACCGACCGGCTTGAGTTGACCCAGATCGTTTCCGAGAGGACAAAGCAATCTACGCATAATGCAGAGCAATAGTACACGTAACAATATGCCCCGTTGCATTAGCTCTACGCTATATGTAACGGGGCTTTTGACGTACACAATGCGTAGACACAGGACTACGCAGAGGGGGAGCAAATGACATTCTCGCAAGCATATAAAGGCCGGGAATTGGCTGTCATCACCCAGATCCTTGCAATCTTCGGTGTCGTGGAACAGCCCCAGCTTCGGCAGTTTTTCGATTACATGAATGACAATGAGTACGGCAAGGTCTTGTCTGTTCTCAAGCGAGAGGGCCTGGCCTATTTCACATCTGACGGCAGATACGTTTCGACCAGCAGGTATGCCATGAACTATGAAAAGTGCCAGGACGCAGTTATGACGTTTTGGGCGTTCATCCACTTCAGGGATTATATCCAGGATTTCTGCGCCTGTGATCCGCCGTCAATTCTCACGTTTGCTTATGAAAACAAGAATTGCGACCTGATTCCTGGCAATCCGGCGAACATAGCGGCAATCAATGCCCAAGCTGATGAAATACTGGAAAAAAGCATCAGGTTCATTGTGGTGAACGACCCACATGATGCTGAATACCTGGTTCCCAGACTCAAAAACGACTACCTTGTCCTGCTCGAATCAAATCAAGTGAAAAAGATCTGTAAGTTATAGGAGGAAACATGGAAAACCCCAGATATATTGATCTCATGCGCCGAACCGCTTCGGACTACGACGGTGTCAGCCAGGAACTGTTCAAAGTCG
>JBGUOI010000120.1:0-9057 GCA_045118075.1 Porcincola sp.
CTCTGTTACAGTTGCTTCCGTCACAGGCGGTTCTATCGCAGGTGCTTCTGTCACAGGCGCTTCAGTCACAGGTGCCTCTGTCACAGGCGCTTCTGTCACAGGTGCCTCTGTCACAGGTGCCTCCGTTACAGGCGCTTCTGATACAGGCGGCTCAGGGATCTCTTCAGGAGGAGTCTGGGGCTCTTCTTCCATGCTCTCAGCCGCCGTTTCCGTATCCGGAATGGTGACTTCCTGGATATCCTCACCTTCCTGCGCCTGCGCCGCTTCTTCTACTGCAGTCGCAATTTCCGTGTCCACGACCATTTCTTCTGCGATCACCCCTGCCGGAAATACGCTCCCTGCCAGCAAGATGCACAGCAATATGGCCAGAAACCGTTTCGCTCTCATTATTTGGCTCCCTCCCCGTTAATTCTTGTTCAAATTCTGGTATTTTTCCCTTTATGCTAAGCACATATTTTTTCTATTGTATTATATCAGTGAAAAAGCCACAAAGCGACAAGTTTTTTCATTTCTTGCGCTTTGTTTTTCTTTTTTTTGCTCATTATCGTCCCAAGAAACACGGATCCGCCATTCCGGATAGTTGTCGGTACACTTCTGTGAGCTTTTCTGCCATACAGACAAAAAGACGCCCCGGAAAGGGCGCCTGCGAGGCAAAAGCCAGGCGGTCATCATAACCGGTGATAATCGTTTTCTTACCACCTGCTTCTGGTGCTCTTATTCCATCCATCAAACCACCAGCCGTCTTCATAGTAGCTGCTAAACACAAGCCAGAAAACATACAGCACAACCGGTATTCCCATCGAATTGAACCTGAAACCGTCTATTTCAGGAATTAATCTTGCTGTACACAGAGCAATAACAACGCCCAAACATATCACATGGATCCCTAATAATCGAAGTACATTATCTTCCTTTTTTCGTTCGTCAAACCATTCTGAAAAACTTGTGATGATGTAAATACCCAGAAAATAATAGACTGCATATATAGCTAAAGGGATGATGGCAGACAAGACACAACCGGCTGCAAACATTCGTATACCCTGCTCAAACCAACCCAGAGATGACGCCAAGGCATATCCCAAAATTACCGGACCAAAAGCAGCCATGATTGCCGCATAGGTGAGCGAAATGATCATTTCCAAAAGGTCTGTGAGGAATGCCCTGGATTGTAAGATTTCACAAACGATCCCGGCTATAAACATGATGGTCAGGAAATAAGCATATTGCCAGGCTGACCGGTTTGAGTCTTCATAATCATGAAGTTTGCAGTATCGGCATTTTTCGACATATCTGTCTCTGTATTTGATTTCGGGTGGGGTATACCGCAGCCTATCGACTTCTTCCCACGCTCTTTTTCTCTGATCTTCTTTCTCCGCAATCTGTTCCTGGAAGTCTTTCTTCAAAGCTTTCATTTGTATTTCCTGGTCTTCGATACGCTTCCGCTGTCTTTCGATCACTGCAGTCTGCGTCTCGCTCATCGAGTAGTTCAAGCTGTCTTCTGGCTGCATTAACAGCTGCCTGCTCTCTCTCTTTTCTTCGTGAATTTTCTTCAAAGACATAAAGTAATTTCTCCTTTCCGACATCCAAATGATATGTCTTTTCCAGATTTTTGTTTCGTACCTTCATCCCCTCCGGGTCTGTGAAGGTAATGTATTTGTGATTCTCCTGCCAGTCGACCCGATATCCTTTCATCTCCATCAAATCGATAAATTCTTCCCTGCTTTCAGCTTCCTCCATAGCGTCCATGACGGCCAAAGCGGTTTCCTGCACATAGGATTTCACCTTTCCAGCTTCTGCTGATTTCAATAACCGGTATTTTTCTTTGGTGTACGCGGATGTTTCCTCCACTGGTTCCTCATGAAAAGTCCTGCCCTTCTCGCAGATGGATAACCCATGACTTTTGCAAATTTCATCGCTGATGTCTTTCATGGTCTGCAAGTCATCAGCGCTCATCTGGAACTTATGGCCGTCAATGAAGCTGACGCTGTTCAAAATAAGATGGCTGTGAATGTGCCTGCGATCCTTGTGAGTGGCGATCAGCACTTCGAACCCTCGGGCGATCGGGAGCTTTTCTACCAGCTCCCTCGCCACCTGATTGGCTATTTCCGGAGTGATCTCCTCATCCGGAGCAAAAGACTGGACAAAATGCTTATATGTTCTTCCGCCGGTTTTATGAAAAATATGCTTTGTCATTTCCATTTCTTCCATGACCGTGTCCGGATTACAGTTAAAGCCATCAAGCAGCGTGCGCTCTGTTTTCTCTTTCTTCATGACATAATCAAGAGCCCTTCTTATTCCTGCACGGGAAGATACAGCTTTAATAATCGCCATAATAACTCCAGCTCCTTTCGGATATATTCCAGATCCTCAGACAGAATCGGATACCCCTGGTTGCATTTTCTGGTGATCTGATTGATGTTGTTTCCGATGCGTTTCATTTCAGGAATTACCTCTTTCACGCCATCGGTATTGATGATGATCCCGTTTAATAAAGTCAGCCTCGTGTAATCCTGCTGGCTGAGGCCTGACTTCGCGACCAGCCGTTTTATCTTCGACAGCTCACTGTCATTCAGCCTGACGATGATCTGCCGCGGTCTGTTTTTATTCATGTGCTGTCTCCTTATCAGTAAAACAAAAAAGCGAAAAAGGCGGCGGCAGTGCCGGGGGATTGAAGGGGGCAGCCCCCTCACAAGCGACTGAAGTCTGTCACGAAGTGATAGCACTTCAGGTAGCTTGCATATCTCCCGAAACACTTCTCAAAGCAGGGGGAGGGAACAGTCAAGGGCTCAACTTTTTGCAGAAACATCACGGCAGTCCTGCCGGGATGTTTCTGTAAAAAGTTTTGCCGGAGGCAACCCTTGACGGTTCCTGACACCTGTTTTATGAAGTGTGGCCGGGAGATATTTTGCCGGCAAGACGCATTCACCTCCAGGCGCGGATATCCCGGTTTTTTACTCAGGCGGCACAAGGCCGCAGCCTGAGCAAAGAAGCTCCGGCCTGTCGGTTTATAACCGGAGCGTGAAACGCACCGGTAATAAACTGTTCAAGGGAAAATGTCGCTGCATTAATACCGGAAAGACTCCGGCACACCCCTTTTATTCAGATATTCGTTAATCGCTTCTTTTCTCTTTTCCGCGGAAGGATCCGTTTTGTATCTGGAATAGAGATCATGCATGACCAGCCGGTTCACCTTATCTTCCAGATATTTGCAGATTTCCTCTCTTTCATCTGTCTCATCAAGCAGAAAATATAGGACGATCTTTGCAAACATGTCCTTAGTCATCTGAATTTTTTTTCCCATGTCTTCCTCCTTTATCCGCGACGGGCTTCAGGGAAGAGTGCGCAGCGTGACGGTGTGACGATAAGTGACGGTTTTTTCTGCCCTGTAAAATACCGTCACAACCGTCACCTATCGTCACTCCTCGTCCGTTTCCTGTTCTTCTTCTGTTGTATCTGTTATTTCTCCCAAATAACAAAGCCTGATCCGCCGCCCGTCGTGTACCCGATCTGATTCGTACAGGACATGGTAGTCGTTAAACAATTCGCTCACGCGAGCATTCAGATGCCTCGTTAGTGCATTGGGTTGCTTCAAGCCGCTTACGATCGAGGAAAACAAAACAGACGGAGAATCATAAAAATCCTTCTTTTTCACGAATTCCTGAACAGCCGCCAGGATCGGATCCGGCATTTTCTTTATGACAACACCTTCTTTTTCCTTCAAGCTCCAGGTACAACTTATGACGTCAAAAACAATCGTAAGCTTTGCATCCGGCTGATCACGCCCCGTGATCTCCAGCACAGCTTCCGGATCGGTTCTTCTTTTTTTCTGAAGCACAAATGCTCCGTCCGCAGCTCCGAAAATCCCGTTAGTTCCCGAGATCATTTCAAAGCTGTCCCTGGCATCCATTTTCCGGGTATGATGCACTACCAGGATACAGATACGATGCCGGTCACTGAACTCTTTCAGTTTCGACATAACGTCATAATCACTGCTGTAACAGTACTGCTCTGCGGATGCTTCTCTGATCTTTTGTAATGTATCCACTATGATCAGCCTCGTATCCTTGTGTTCACTAATGAATTGTTCCATCTGCGGCAGCAGCCCTCCTGTCAACGTTCCTGCATGAATGGAAAGTAAAAGCCGATCGGTCCCCTCTTCGCCGAACATCTTTGAAAGCCTGCCCTGGAGCCTTGCATAATCATCTTCCAGGGAGAGGTAAAGGACCTCTCCCTTTCTCACAGGACAGTCCCAGAGCGGAATGCCTTTAGCCACATGCCACGCGATCTGAGCCATCAGGAATGACTTGCCGATTTTTGGCGGACCCACAAAAATATAAGTGCCGCAGTATAATAAGGTCTCAATCACCGGCGGTCTCGGCGGAAAAGTATGATCAAGCAGATGGTTCATCGTGATAGGTTCTATTTGCCCCGCAGCGGGGCAAAGAATATTTTTTTCCATAAAGCCTCCTTTCAGAAATGACTGCGGGAAATAACCAGTTTATTTCCCGGTTGTCTTATGAAAGAGACTGTGATACAGTTTAGTTGCGTGTAAGTGTATCAGGAAGTCTCTTTCTGATCGCTTTGGGACAGTCTTTTGGGCTGTCCCTTTTCATTTTTCCGCTGGGAACAGCTGCGCCGCGCAGCGTAGATCTCTGCCATCGTTCGCCTGCAAAAACGACTCCAGGGCAGCCGTTCTGATCAGGATTTTGCGCCCGACATGAAGAACCGGGATCTTTCCGCTGCTGATCAGATCACGCAGGGTATTTCTACCAATACCGGTCCAGGAAGCAGCTTCCTCAACAGACATCGCCAACTTGTCACGATTTTCACGCATTTATTTTCACCTCCTTTCGGTTGCGTAATGCAACTATTTGGATTATACTGCCTTGCTCTCGTCATGTCAAGCGTTATGCTTTATCAATGTTATATAATACGTTGCGTCTTGCAACCTATTGTGTTATCTGGTATAATGCTTCCATGAAGGAGGAACTGAATATGTTCGATACAAAGCTGAGGAAACAGATCGGTGCTAAAATAAAGCAGCGCCGATTGGAACTGAACCTGCCGATGCAGTATGTCGCTGACCGTCTTGGGGTAAACAAGTCTACCGTACAGCGTTATGAAAGCGGTGCTATCGATAACACAAAGAAGCTTGTCCTGGAGGGAATTGGGAATGTTCTCCATGTGTCCCCGGAATGGCTTCTGGGGGAAACAGACGTGATTGATACTGAAGTTACAGATGCCCTTGAGATCAAAATCGGGGACAGCTACCGCAGGATCCTTTCACTCTTTCCGCTTAAACTGAACAGCCTTGAGTCAGAGTTCGCAAAAACACTGCTTCTTTTCCTGCTCGAGTCTTATGAAGAGCTTATACCGCGTTTTGAGAATGCCAGTGTTAAATATTCAGAAACCAATGATTACGGTCAGATTCCTCAGGAAATCGGGTTTGAATCAAATGATGAGTTCAGGCATGTCATGTATCTGAGAGAAATCATGCAAAGTGCCAACAACTTCAAGGATGCCGGTGAAATCTTAAGCCAGTATCCCAAGGAGCCTCAAATGGCTATGAACCGTCTTAAGAACTTACTCCGTCTCCTCCCTGCAGAAAACCGCAGATAAAAGGAGTCCTGGTACACTTACACGCAAACAGGGTATTGGACTCCTGCAATATGCAAAAAGGAGGTCCAATGAAAAACACAGACATTTCTTTTCAGAGCGGAAACGTTCGGAAGAAAGGGAACAAATGGTATTACCGTTTCAGGATGCTGTCTGAAGACGGGAAATGGAAAATGCATGAATTCAAGGGAGGTGATACCAAACGGGAAACGGAGGCTTTGCTGAAAAAGGCTCTGGAAGATTATACCCTCAGTGGTATGGTGATCAGCCCCGGCGAACTGACGGTAAATGACCTGGCGGACATGTGGTATGCCGATGAAGTAGAGCACAGCGCCTTAACAACCAACGGGAGAAATGACTACAAAAATGTGATGCGTCATATCCGTGAGCATCCCCTGGGACAGACGAAGCTGAAGAAAGTGACTTGTGAACAGCTGCAGGCCTATATTGACGAAAAACACTTCGGTGAATATGACGAGAACGGGAATATGGTAAAACATGCCTATTCTGACAGCCATATACGAAAGCAGTTTCATGTCCTGAATCATATGTTCAAATTTGCCGTGTATCCGAAGCGTATCATGCGCGAAAACCTGATGCAGTATGTCAAGCATCGGAAGAAGCCCGCAAAGGTTTCATTGTTTGATGAGCAGGATGCAAAGGTTCAAACGATCTCACATGAGGAATATGAACAGCTTACGGAGATGCTGATCCATCACAGGACCGACAGTTACCTGCTTCTGCCTGTTCAGATCGCCTATCATACCGGTATGCGCGCCGGTGAAGTATGCGGTCTCACCTGGCAGGATATCGATTTCAGGAACCAGTGCCTGACCGTGAAGCGTTCCATGTATTACGATACGGATACAAAGTGTTGGGAACTGAAAGTCCCTAAAAGCAGCAAATCCAGGGTGATCGATTTCGGGGACAGCCTGGCTATGATCCTTAGGAAAGCCCGCAAAGAACAAATGGAGGAAGCCGCCAAAGATCCTGCTTTTTACCACCGGCATTACTATCAGGTGCGTGAGATCGGCGGACGGCAGCACTACCAGATCTTTACAGACCTCGGAACAGGCATCCCCGCAAATGCCAGCCGAAGCACCAAGGGGAAGTTTATCGGACAGCATGACCCGGAACTGGAATTGCACAGTGTTCAGTTCGTCTGTTGTAAAGATCTCGGGGAACTGCTTACACCCCAGACGCTTAAATGGTGCAACAAACTGATCCAGTCGGAAATTCCATCATTGAAGCATTTTCATTTCCACCTTCTGAGGCATAACTACGCTTCCACACTGGTCGCTAACGGGGCGAATTTCAAGGATATCCAGGAATTGATGGGGCATTCGGATATACGGATCACCCTCAATACCTACTCCCATGTCACTCCTCACTCCAGAAAACAGGCAGCGGCTGTTTTTGAGAAGGCGATTTCTCAGTAGAATAAGAACCCGTTTTCAAGGCGATCGGAACGTGCAAAAAAAATTCTTCCCACAAATTTGTGGGAAGATTTGTGGGAAGAATCGATTTCAGGCTTTTCCGAAACCTGTTTCGGGAGCAGATTTCAGTGCCGGATTTTCTGTTAGAAGCCCCTGTTTCCGAAAACTGCAAAAGTCTCGCAGCCCGCATAGTTACTGGGTTTTTGAGGAGCCCCGCAAACAATAAAAAAAGCACCGACCCCACAGCCCATATGTCTGCGAAATCAGTGCCGAGTGCGCCTTCAGGGGCTCGAACCCTGGACACCCTGATTAAGAGTCAGGTGCTCTACCAACTGAGCTAAAGGCGCGTCTGTTCACGTGAACAAAAAGGATTATATCGGATCAGCCGGTGAATGTCAACACCTTTTCCCGTTTCCGGCGTCGGATTTCTTACCGGTTTTCCCGATGTTTTCAGAACCTTTGCACTATCCCCGCCTGCACTGTGCCTTTGGGAGTTTACGGAAAACGTCCTTCGATGATATAATACTCAATACAGAAGCACAGTTTTCCGAGTGAGGTTTTATCATGAACAACGAGCAAAACAGCTCAAATACCGGCAATAACGGGGATGAACAGTTTAACGAATTCAAGCATCCCTTCAAGCTCATCCGCAATGACCGCTATCTGACGATCTGCCTGTATACCTTCATTTTGGTAGTGGTATGCACGATCGCCATTAAAATGATCTTTTCTTTCGATGCGACCAAAGCTCAGATCGGAGGATTCTTGAGTGCGATCTCTCCTTTCCTGATCGCCATCCTGATCGCCTATATTCTGACGCCTTTTGTGCATTTCGTTCGAAAACTTCTGCAGAATGTTTTTAAGAAGCTAAAGCCGAATGTTGCCATGATCATCTCGATGCTGATCGTCTATCTTGTTGCGCTGGCTTTGATGATCGCTCTGATCTTCTGGGTCGTGCCTGAAGTCGTTAAGAATATCGGAGAGCTCGTCAACTTCCTGCCCACAGCCTACTCCCAGCTGATAGATCTTATGGAGAAGCTGCAGGAGCGCTTCCCGCAGGTCGATATGCATTCGCTGCTGGATTGGCTGCAGAACACCGAAACCAACTTGACAGGCATCCTCCAGAACTTCACAAAGAATGTGCTCCCGGTCCTGTACAGTGCCTCCGTCTCCGTGGTCACATGGTTTGCCAACTTCTTTATCGCCATCGTGGCTTCCATTTACATGCTCTACGGCAAAGAATCCATGAAACGGCTGGTAAGGCTTTTCCTTCATTCTTTTGTTCCGGAAGACCACTATCCCGTTATCTCGGAGATCCTGCGTGACTGCAGCCGGATCTTCAGCAAATTCGTGGTCAGCAAGATGGTCGATTCACTGATCATCGGACTCATCTGCTTCGTCCTGATGAATATCCTGGCGCTTCCGTACGCGCTGCTGATCAGTGTCTTCGTTGCGATCACGAATATGATCCCTTACTTCGGCCCCATAATAGGTGCGATCCCCGGCCTGATCATTCAGCTGGCGGTCCACCCGATCAAAGCCCTGACCTTCCTCATCATGATCCTGTGCCTGCAGCAGTTCGACGGCCTCTTCCTCGGGCCCAAGCTGATGGGCGACTCCACGGGCATCAAGCCATTCTGGATCATCTTCGCCGTGACACTTGGCGGAAAACTGTTCGGTGTGGCCGGCATGTTCCTGGGAGTCCCGGTGATGGCCATCCTCGTCTACTTCGCAGAGCGGATCACAAGACATCAGCTGCGGAAGAAAGATATGGTGCCGGAGGACATCCCGTGAGCGTGGCAGGGGACTGTTCTTTAACAAAAACCTGAATAAAAGCAGACGCAATCCGGAAAACCCACCAATGCGTCTGCTTTTTCGATCATCCGGGTCCAGAAAAACAATAAAAAGAGCAGACGCAATCCGGAAAACCCACCAATGCGTCTGCTTTTTCGATCATCCAGTTCCAGAAAAACAATAAAAAGAGCAGACGCAATCCGGAAAACCC
>JBGUOI010000121.1:0-7650 GCA_045118075.1 Porcincola sp.
TCCGGATATTTTCTGCTATCCGGGGTATGAAAACGGCATAGAGCCGTATCAATTAGAAATACACTGTTATTGAGCATACACTAATTATATTGAAGTGTTTTTTGTGTTAACATTAGCTGGGTCTTTCGATTATGATTTTAACCGATGACCGGCCTGCAGGCAAGATAAGGCGTTCCCAAATGGGCAATTGTCTTTTGCTTCCCATGCAAGTATAATAATATAAATAATTTTGCAATGGGCGTCAAGACGGATTCTGTGCCGGAAAAGACGCTTTGTAACGGAAAGGACCGGGTGACCACAAATGGCTGATACGGTATATAACATTCTGGTATGTGACGATGATAAGGAGATCGTGGAAGCGATCGAGATCTATCTGATGCAGGAAGGATACAATGTTCTGAAAGCGTATAACGGAAAGCAGGCGATGGAGCTCCTCAGCAAAGAGGATGTGCATCTGATCATCCTTGACCTGATGATGCCCGAGCTCGACGGCATCCATACCACGCTCGAGATCCGGAAAAAGAGCAGTATTCCGATCATCATCCTGTCTGCAAAGTCGCAGGATGCGGACAAGATTCTCGGCCTTAATATCGGGGCGGACGATTATGTGACCAAACCGTTCAATCCGCTTGAACTGGTGGCACGCGTAAAATCACAGCTGCGCCGCTATACCACCCTCGGCAATATCAGTAACGGGGACGGCGCTTCCCAGGAGCACATCTACCGGACCGGCGGACTGTGCGTCAATGATGACCGCAAGGAAGTGACGGTCGATGGTGAGAGCGTTAAGCTGACCAGGATCGAGTACAATATTCTCCTGCTGCTGATCCAGAACAAAGGCAAGGTATTCTCGATCGACCAGATCTACGAGAAGATCTGGAAAGAGGAGGCGTTTTACGCGGATAACACGGTAACGGTCCACATCCGTCATATCCGTGAAAAGATCGAGATCGATCCCAAAAACCCGAAGTACCTGAAAGTCATGTGGGGAATCGGATATAAGATAGAGAGCATCGACTGATACGGAGCATTTCCATAATGAAAAGATACAAGACAGGCTATAAGCTTGCCGGATACTTTTTACAGGGGCTTCTCGTCGGAATCGTGTGTTTCTGCCTGCTGGGCATCCGGGCGATGCTTGGCAGCAGCCTGGATCTGTCTATCCTCGGACGTAATTTCGAAGAAACGGATTTTTTTTGCGAGACCGTAGAGACCATCGTCCGAAGCAAGATCGACTATGAGATGGACCGGCAGCTGCTGGAGACAGACGGGAAGTACGACGGACGCAAGACCATCGACATCCGCCAGTATGTGGCGGGAACCATGGACGAGGCAAACCAGAACCTGAATACGACTTATTACCTGGAGGACCTGATCTCATTTGCCGGCGACGGCGCCGGACAGATGAGACAGCGGATGGATGCACTTCTTCGTGATGGGGCTTCCGATGCCAGAATCGGTCAGGGACTGGAGGCGGCTTCCGACACACTGGAGACGATACTGCCGCTTTCGGGCAATTCACTGGCTTCTTATGCAAGACTCAGCTCCAATGCCTATGCGGCCCTGATCGAGTACTACCGTGATCTGGTGGATACGAGTACCGGCCTTGGACAGCGCTTCAGCCGCTACCAGAGCTCGCTGCAGGCCGGTGAAGATGAGGCTAAAGCCCCCAGCAACGTGCTGTTTTATGTGGAGAATACAGAGACAAAGCAGCGCTATACGAATATGAATGTCAAGAGCCTGGTGGCTGCCCATGCCACGGCGGACTCGGATGAAGACATAAAACTGATATTTGAGGGTGAACGGCGCTATAACATCATGGTTGCGGCGCAGGAACCGGTTTATCCGCTGGCGGCGGACTGGTTCATGAAGACCAGGTTCGTGGGAAGCGGGGAGAAGGTGTTGATCGCCGTGGATACCGGATACGCCGCCGGAGATGAGCTTCACGATCAGTGGCGGCTGTACACCCAGCGCAGACCGTACCTGATCACACTGGTCAGCATAGGGGCGGTCGGACTCCTGGCCTGTCTGGTCCTTTTCCTGATCTCCCTGACGGCGGCAGGCATTCACAGTGATGACAGGAAGCTCCGGCTTCACCGCTTTGACGCAGTTCCCGCCGACCTGGCTGCCGGACTGTGGATCATCCTCGGAATCAGCGGATGGCTGTTCGGAAAAAGGATCGTGAACGAGCTGCTGAGCAGCCGCCCGCTTCTTAACCAGATCGGAAAGTCAATGCTGGTGTGCGCCGAGTACTGGCTGTTTCTGTACGTCGTACTCAGTATATTAAGAAGAAAGCGGGCAGGACTTCTTTGGAAGAACACCGTGATCTGGTCCGTCGTTCTCGGCGGCAGGCAGGTCACGGAAGCGGCCAGGAGCTCCCGAAGGCTGCTGGCGATTTATATCGGTTTTATCGTCCTGAATATGATCTTCCTTTTGATAGGAGGCTTTCCGGGACTTGTCATGGCGCTGGCGCTCAATGTCTCCGCCCTTCTTTACCTGATGCGCGACGTGGTAGGCAACCAGACGGTCCGGCAGGGACTTCGTTCTATCCAGGAGGGGAACCTCGATTACCGCATCAATACCCAGGTCCTCACCGGCCAGAGCCGTGAGATGGGTGAAGCCGTCAACGAGATGGGAGAAGGCCTGGAAAAAGCGGTGGATTCCATGCTCAGGAATGAACGGCTCAAATCCGAGCTGATCACAAACGTATCCCACGATCTGAAAACACCGCTGACTTCGATCGTTAATTATGTCGACCTGTTAAAAAGAGAAAAGCTGGATAATCCCAGGGCAAGGGAATATGTAGAGATCCTGGACAGCAAGACGCAGCGCCTGCGTCAGCTGACGGAGGACCTGATCGAGGTATCCCGGATCAATTCCGGGAATGTCCAGATGGAGATGGAACCGATCGCGCTCAAACAGTTTGTCATGCAGGCGGCGGGTGAGTTTGAGGACCGGCTGCTTGAGAAAGAGCTTGATGTCGTCCTTAACCTGCCGGAGAAGCAGGTCAGGATCATGGCAGACGGCGCCCAGCTGTGGCGCGTTTTTGAGAACCTGCTCGGAAATATCTGCAAATATGCAAAGAGCGGGACCAAGGCAAAGATCACTCTGCTTGAAGAAGAGCAGGAAAATAAAGGTAAGCAGGCCAGAATCGAGTTTGAAAACACCTGCGCGGAGACGATCACCGTATCCGCCCAGGATCTCCAGGAGCGTTTTGTCCGTGGAGATTCGAGCCGCCAGACAGAAGGAAGCGGTCTGGGCCTTTCGATCGCAGGCAGCCTGACAAGCCTGATGGGAGGCAGTTTTGATCTGGTGATCGAGGAAGATATTTTCAGGGCAGTGCTTACGTTTCCTGTGCTGGAGGACTGACAGGCCGGTGCAGGGAAGATACATGGAGGTGATCGGATGAGAGAACGATTTGAAAGACTGATGGCCGGACGTTACGGTACAGATCAGCTGTCGCAGTTTCTTCTGGGGGCCGGGGTGGTGATCATGATCATCAATCTTTTTTTGAGGATCCCATTTCTGAATGCGCTCGTTCTGGCAGATTTTGTGTGGATCTATGTGCGTATGTTCTCCCGCAACTTTGCCAGGCAGTCTGCCCTAAACGCCAGGTTCCTGAATTTAAAGTCCCGTTTTCTTTCGAATTTCAGGGATATCCCGGGGACTGTCAGGCAGATGCGGACCTATCATATCTACCGGTGCCCGCAGTGCCGTCAGAAGATCCGAATCCCGAGAGGCCGCGGCAGAATCTGCATCACCTGCCCGAAATGCAGGCGTGAGTTTATCAGGAAAAGCTGATCGGGCGGCAGGGAGGAAGCAAATTGTTCGGATATGTGGTGGTAAACAAGCCTGAGCTTAAGATCAGGGAATATGATACCTACCGGAGCTATTACTGCGGGCTTTGCAGGACGCTCAAAAAGCGGGATGGACTGATCAGCCAGATGCTGTTAAACTATGATATGACTTTTCTGGCTCTGCTCCTGACGGGTCTCTATGAACCTGAGGAGGAGATCAGGAATGCAAGGTGCGCGCCTCATCCGGTCAGGAAGCATGCGGAAGTTTTTTCGGAAGTGATGGACTACTGTGCGGATATGACCGTTCTGCTGGCCTATGAAAAGGCGAAGGATGACTGGCACGATGAGAAAAAAGCATCCGGCAGGGCGCTGTCGGGCGTTTTAAAGACCCGGGTCGAAAAGATCCGCAGCCAATATCCGCGGCAGGCGGACGCGCTGAGCCGCTCACTGAAGGAACTGTCCGCGGCGGAGAGAGCCGGGTCTGACAACCTGGATGAAGCCGCCGGTGCCTGCGGCCGCTTCCTCGGCGAGATCTTCGTGTGGAAAGAAGACGAATGGGCGAGGCAGATGCACGCCGTCGGGTTTTACCTGGGGAAATTCATCTATCTGCTGGACGCCTTCGACGACCTGGAAAAGGACGCGGCGAAAAACAATTATAATGTGCTTCTGAAGCAGGGAAGCATTCTGGAACAGCCGGGCGCGCTCGAGGAGATCCTTTCGGATACGATGTCCCGCTGCGCAGCTGCTTTTGAACGGCTGCCCGTGATCAAGGGAGCGCCGATCATACGAAATATCCTGTATGCGGGCGTCTGGATCCGCTATAACGCCGTAAAAGCAAAAAGAAAGAAAACAGACAAATGAGAGATCCTTATGAGGTGCTCGGCATCCCCCGCAGCGCCGGTGAAGACGAAATCAAAAAAGCGTACAGACAGCTGTCCCGGATGTATCATCCCGACGCGAATATAAATAACCCCGACAAAGACAAGGCGGAGGAAAAGTTCAAAGAGGTCCAGCAGGCATACGAGATGATCATGGATGAAAAGGAACACGGTTATTCCGCCTACTCATCCGGATCCGGGGGATATGCCGGAACCGGTCAGAGCGCGCAGTGGGGAGATCCTTTCCGGGGTAATTTCGGCGGCTTCGGCGGTTTTGGCGACTTCGGCGGCTTTGGCCAGGCCGCACCCGATGAAGATACCTATATGAGGGCAGCGGCTAATTATATCAATAACGGCTATTACGCGGAAGCACTGCGTGTCCTTGGCCAGATCGCCGACCGGACGGCCAGGTGGTACTATTACAGCGCTCTTGCCAATTCCGGGGCAGGAAACAACGCGACCGCCCTCGAACATGCGCGCACGGCGTCATCGATGGAGCCGGATAATGTCCAGTACCGTTCATTCCTCCAGACGCTGGAAGGAGGAGGCAGCTGGTACCGCACCACCGGGGAGGGCTTCGGAAGTCCCCTTGCCGGCCAGGATGTCTGTTCAAGCCTGTGTCTGGCGAATATGCTCTGCTGCATGTGCCCGGGAGGCGTATGCTGCTGCTGACCATTTTGCATAGACTGAAAGGAGGCGCGTGGCTTTGAAAGGAATCATTCTTGCTGCAGGGAAAGGGACCCGGTTGTATCCGATCACACTGCCGGTATGCAAACCGCTTCTTCCGGTGTATGATAAGCCCATGATCTATTATCCGCTGAGCGTTCTGATGAGCGCCGGGATACGGGATATCCTGGTGATCGTACCCGGGGATGAGCAGCAGCCTTTTGTGGAGCTTCTCGGCGACGGGAGCCGGCTGGGAATCTCGATCAGCTATGCCGAGCAGAGCGTGCAGCGCGGAATCGCAGACGCGTTCCTGATCGGAGAAGAATTTATCGGAGACGATTCGGTATGCCTGGCGCTCGGAGACAATATCTTTTACGGACTTTCACTTCGCGGCAAACTCAGAAGAGCCGTAAAGACACTTGAGGGTGCGACGATCTTCGGGTATTATGTGGCGGATCCCCGGCCTTTCGGCGTGGTAGAATTTGACCGGGACGGCAAGGCGGTCTCGATCGAGGAAAAGCCGAAGAACCCGAAATCGAACTATATCGTTCCCGGCCTGTATTTTTATGACAATTCCGTGGTGGAGATCGCAAAACATATCACCCCCTCTTCGCGGGGAGAACTTGAGATCACCGACGTGAACAATGTCTACATGAAGAACGGCAGACTCAGTGTGATCTCGCTGGAGAGTGAATATTCCTGGTTCGATGCGGGCAGTGCGGATAACCTTTATAATGCAGCCGGGGCGATCAGGCTGGCACAGCGTTCCGGAAAGATGATCGGCTGCGTGGAGGAGATCGCGTTGGTCAACCACTGGATCACCAGCGAACAGCTGATGCACGAAGCCATGGAAATGAATAAGACACAGTACGGGAGATACCTGCTGGAGATCGCCCGTGAATGGGATTATGAGGAACTGTAGGAAAAGAATTTCGGCCTGCGGGCAAAGGAGTAAAGAAGATGTCCGGTAATATGATCATCACTATCGGGAGACAGTTCGGCAGCGGAGGACATGAGATCGGCAGACGGCTGGCAAAAGAGCTGGGATACGACCTGTATGACAAGGAACTGCTGAAGATGCAGGCGGAGCGCAGCGGCATCGCGGAAAAAGTGCTCGAATCCTATGACGAATCCCCGACGAACAGCCTGCTCTATTCCATCGTCATGGACGTCTATCCGTCCATGAATTATGTGGGGAATTCCCTGAACCAGCAGATCTTCCAGGCGCAGTATGACACCATCTATTCACTGCGTGACAAAGGCCGCTGCGTGATCATCGGCCGAAGCGCCGACTATATCCTCAGGGACTGCCCGAACCTGGTTTCTGTCTTCATATGCGCAGACCTTGAACAGCGCGCCGAGAGGGTGGCCGAGTTTGAGAAGATCACCGTCGCCAGGGCCAAGGATATGGTGCTCAAGGCGGATAAGAAAAGAGCCAATTTCTACAATTTCCAGACCGAGAACCGCTGGGGAGTGGCTGAAAGCTATGACCTGTGCGTTAACAGCACCGCGCTCGGTTATGACGGATCGGTCGAACTGATCAAGGAATTTGTAGAGATGAAGCGGCTCAATCTGGGTAATATTAAATGATGTCGTTCCGCGAAATGCAGGAATGATATCCGGAGGTTTTTTATGAACAATGATAAGAACAACAGATCGGGAGGCCAGGGAGGCCCGAACAACCGCAACCAGTCTTCCCTGATGCTCTTTCTGGTGGTCACGCTGATCACCCTGCTGGTCATGAGCTTTTTCAACAATATGGTGCACGATTCCACTTCGGAAGAGATCACCTATGACCAGTTCCTGACCCTGCTGGAGTCGGGAAAAGTACAGAGCGTCACGGTTGAATCGAACAAGCTGACGATCATCCCGAAAGCCCAGCCGTTCAACAACGGCGCAGTGACGATCCGGTATTACACCGGTATTATGGATGACCCCGAGCTTGTCAGCCGCCTGTCCGAGGCCGGAGTGGAATTCAAGGAGGAGATTCCGGACACCACTACGAACCTGATCCTGAACCTGGTGCTGTCGTTCGCACCGCTGATCCTGATCTGGATCCTACTCGGATTTGTAATGCGCAGGATGGCCCAGTCCGGCGGCGGTATGATGGGCGTCGGCAAGAGCCGTGCCAAGATGTACATGCAGAAGGAGACCGGTGTCTCCTTCAAGGATGTGGCAGGCCAGGACGAAGCTAAGGAATCTTTGCAGGAGTGTGTGGATTTCCTGGAAAATCCCGGAAAATACACCCAGATCGGTGCCAAGCTGCCCAAAGGCGCACTGCTTGTCGGACCGCCCGGAACCGGTAAGAC
>JBGUOI010000122.1:0-5688 GCA_045118075.1 Porcincola sp.
AAATGTGCAGTGCTCGGCTGGCATACCATGGATGAGATGCTTGAAGGCAAATGACCGGATTTTCCGTAAATATTCTGAAAATGTGAATCAAATTGCTATTGAACTCTTCTTACTATATAATGTTCGTATTGGTAAACCTGCGGCATAGATCTTAGCCGCAGCTGACGTGATCGAACAGGAGGAGACACGAAGAATGGGAGTCACATTAAAGGATATTCAGAAACTGATCAAAGAAAAGGATATTAAGATCGTCGACTTTAAACTGACCGATATCGACGGACGCTGGCGTCATCTGAGCATTCCGGCCCAGAAACTCGACGAGAGCACCATGACGAACGGAATCGGGTTCGACGGCTCCAATTACGGATATGCGCCGGTGGAAAACAGTGACATGGTCTTTGTACCGGTTCTTGAGTCGGCAGTAGTGGACACTTATGCTCAGATCCCGACGCTGTCAATGATCGGCGACGTTCAGGTCATCTCCCTTCCGGAGAACCGTCCGTTCGACCAGTATCCGAGAAATGTGGCGATCAGGGCTCTTGACTTCATGAAGGAAGAGGGCGTTGCCGATGAGATGATCATCGGACCGGAATACGAATTCTATCTGTTTGACGAAGTCAAATACGAGACGACTCCGCAGGAAATGGGATACAGCATCCATACCCGCCAGGCCCACTGGGCAGGCGCGGACGAGGATAACAATAACGGTTACCAGATCCAGCATGAGGGAGGCTATCACATTTCTCTTCCCATGGATATCAACAATGACCTGCGCAGCAAGATCTGCCTGCAAATGGAAAAATGGGGCATCGATGTGAAATACCACCATCACGAGGTGGGCGGCTGCGGCCAGATGGAAGTGGAGGTGGAGCTTGGCGAGATGCTCAAGCTTGCCGATGATACCATGTCTGCGAAATACATTATCCGCAACGAGGCGGTTCAGAATGGCTGCACAGCGACCCTGATGCCCAAGCCCCTTCCGGCAGAGGCAGGCAGCGGAATGCATGTCCATATGCTTCTCAAGAAAGACGGAAAGCCGGTCTTTTATGATCCCGAAGGATATGGCCAGCTCTCCGATAAGGCGCTGTGGTTCATCGGCGGACTGCTGACACACGCCGCTTCCCTGTGCGCGATCACAAATCCGTCAACCAACTCCTACAAGAGACTGGTTCCGGGATTTGAGGCGCCCGTGACGATCGGTTACGCGATGGCGAACCGCAGCGCGGTCGTGAGGATCCCCGCCTATGCCAAGACTCCGGACAAGAAGCGCTTCGAGCTTCGTAATCCCGATGCCACCTGCAATCCTTACTATGCGTATGCAGCGATCTTAATGGCTGGTCTCGACGGCATCCGCAATAAGATCGATCCGCATAAGAAGGGATGGGGGCCGTTCGACTGCAACCTGTTCAACCTGCCGCAGGAAGAGAAAGACAAGCTGACCGGACTTCCCGGCTCACTTGCCGAGGCGCTGGATGCTCTTGAGAAGGATCACGAGTACCTTACCAGAGGCGGGGTATTCCCGGAGAGACTGCTTTCTCAGTATATCGTCAGGAGAAGGAAAGACAGCGAGGCGATCGAGAGACTTCCGCATCCGGCTGAATTTGCAAAATATTACGATCTTTGATATAAGATGACAGGGGACTTTCCCCTGTCATTTTTACATCGGAGGAAGCATGAACAAATCGAAAACCAATCCGGTCAGTGCCCTGTTTCTCGTACTGGCCGCGGTCATATGGGGCTCGGCCTTTGTGGCCCAGTCTGTCGGAATGGACTATATCGGTCCCTTTACTTTTAACGCTGTCAGGAGCCTCATAGGGGCTCTTGTACTTTTGCCGCTGGTCTGTGCCAGGCGTTCCCGCGCTTCGGCAAAACCTTCGGGGGCGGAAAAGCGGAGACTCTGGTCGACCGGAATCCTGTGCGGACTTATCCTGACGGTCGCTTCCAACCTGCAGCAGGTCGGTCTTTTGTATACCACCGTCGGAAAATCCGGATTCATCACGGCCCTCTATATCATTCTGGTGCCGGTGTTTGGGATCTTTCTGGGCAAGAGAACTTCGCTTAATACCTGGATCAGTGTGGCGCTGGCTGTCGTCGGCCTTTATCTGCTTTGCATGAATGAAAAGCTGGCTTTTGGGAGAGGAGATCTGCTGACAGTTATGTGCGCCGTAGTCTTCTCCTTTCATATTCTGACGGTGGATACCCGGGCATATGACCTGGATGGGGTTGCGGTCTCGTGCATCCAGTTTCTTACCTGCTCCGTTTTGTCGGGAATAGCGATGTTCATCACGGAGCATCCTTCTCTTCAGGCGCTGTGGGCGGCCAGGATCCCGATTCTATACGCCGGCGTCATGTCGTGCGGCGTCGCCTACACTCTGCAGATCGTCGGACAGCAGGGTGTGGAACCGACGCTTGCCTCCCTGCTGATGAGCCTCGAATCGGTAGTGGCCGTGCTGGCGGGGTGGATCCTTCTGGGACAGGTGTTGACGTTGCGGGAAGCCATCGGGTGCGTGGTGATGTTTATCGCCATCGTACTGGCACAGCTGCCCGGAAAATCAAAAGGACGATCAAATGGACAGACGAGCGGAAGCATTGCTTGAAGACTGCACCCTGTGCCCGAGAATGTGTCATGTCAACCGGCTTGCCGGAGAAACAGGGTACTGCGGATGCGGGGATAAGCTGAGGGTGGCCAGGGCTTCCCTCCATATGTGGGAG
Source organism: Porcincola sp. (assembly GCA_045118075.1). GTDB lineage: Bacteria > Bacillota > Clostridia > Lachnospirales > Lachnospiraceae > Merdiplasma. The sequence continues at coordinate 2,713 of JBGUOI010000122.1, forward strand.
GAGCCATGCATTTCCGGGAAGGAAGGCTCCGGGACCATATTTTTCGGTGGCTGCTCCCTGGGATGCAGTTTCTGTCAGAACAGGCAGATCACTGGCCCGGACAGCGGAATAGTGATCACTCCCAAACGGCTGGCGCAGATCATGATAGAATTGCAGGGCCGGGGGGCAAACAATATCAACCTTGTAACGCCGACTCATTTCCTGCCGCAGATCGCCGCGGCCATCCCGGCTGCGAGGGAAGAAGGCCTTAAGGTCCCGATCGTATGGAACAGCAGCGGGTATGAGAATGCAAAGGCGTTGGAATATCTTAACGGCCTCTTGGATATTTTTCTGCCCGATTTTAAATACGGCCCGGCGTCCGATGCCCAGAAGTGGTCGGATGTGACGGATTATTATGAGAGAGCCTCTGAAGCCATCGGTAAGATGACCGAGCTGGCCGGGGATCCGGAATTTGACAGCCGGGGGATGATGAAACGCGGTGTGATCGTGCGGGTCCTGCTCCTGCCGGGTCACGTAAAAGAAGCAATGAGGATCGTGGATCATCTGCTGGATACCTGGGGCGATCACATCTATATCAGCCTGATGAACCAATACACGCCTATGCCGGGGATGGAAGATGATCCGCTGCTTGGCAGAAAGGTGACGAGACGAGAATATCGGAAACTGGTGGAGCATGCCCTGGACAAAGGCCTGAAGAACGGCTTTATCCAGGAGGGTGAGACAGCCATGGAGAGTTTTATACCGCTCTTTAACGGAGAAGGAGTACTGGCCAGATGACAACAGAAGCGAAGAAGAGCCTTTGTCCTTACAGCAGGAAATGCGGCGGGTGTGAATGGATCGATATTCCCTATCCGCAGCAGCTGAAAAGGAAGGAAGAAACGGTCAGGAAACTGATCGGTTCATATTGCCGGGTCAATCCGGTACTGGCCGCTGAAGATCCGCTTCATTACCGGAGCAAGGTCCATGCCGTGTTCGGCCGCGGCCGCGGAGGAAACGTGATCAGCGGGATCTATAAGGAGGGAACTCACCAGATCATCCCGGTAGATGAATGCCTGATCGAGGATGAGACCGCGGACCGCATCATCCGGACAGTGCGTGATCTGGCGGTTTCCTTTAAACTGCCGGTATACGATGAGGACCGAAGGAGCGGATGTATCCGTCACGTACTTATTCGAACCGCCAAAAGTACCGGGCAGGTGCTGGTCGTCCTGGTGACCGGCAGCAGCGTTTTTCCTTCCAGAAAGAATTTTGTGCAGGCACTTCGGATGCTTCATCCCGAGATCACGACGATCATCCAGAATATCAACGGAAAAAAGACCAGTCTGATCCTCGGGGATAAAGAGAGTGTATTGTTTGGCCAGGGCTTCATAGAGGACGAACTATGCGGCCTTCGTTTTCGCATTTCATCGCAGTCTTTCTTCCAGGTCAATGCCGACCAGACAAGAGTGCTCTATTCACAGGTGCGGGAGGCGGCGCATCTGACCGGAAAAGAGATCGTGATCGACGCTTACTGCGGAACCGGGACCATCGGAATGATTCTGGCAGGGCAGGCAAAAGAAGTGATCGGAGTTGAGGCAAATCCGTCCGCCGTACGTGATGCGGCGGCCAATGCGGCCAGGAACAAGGTCGGCAATATCCGTTTTATCAAAGCCGATGCCGGGGAATATATGCTGAAAATGGCCTCTTTAAAGGAAAAAGCGGATGTGCTGGTTATGGACCCTCCAAGAAGCGGCGCATCAAAACCGTTTCTGGAAGCAGCCGGGCGCCTGGCGCCGGAACGCATCGTTTATGTCTCGTGTGATCCGACGTCGCTTGCCAGGGATATGAAGATTCTGACAAGGAAAGGGTACCGTGCCGTGTATGCACAGCCGGTGGATATGTTTCCGAATACGATTCACATCGAGACCGTCTGTCTACTAACACATTCTTGAGGAAAAGGGTCTGAAAAAGCCTGAAATACTGGGGTTTCCTTCACCAGGAGCAGATCGTGCCCAGCGTGATGGAAACCCTTGATTATCCTCTGCGGGAACTTGTCCAGAAGCAGGGTCGTGGCTACGATTTTACTATTTTTGAGAACGAGTCAACGATTTTACTATTTCGGGCAAAACGAGAAAACGATTTTACTATTTTGGGTGGGTCGAGGCTATGAGTTTACTAATGGACCGCACCCGGAAAATGCGTGCACAGGATGTCGGGACAGAGCATATCTTTTGCCGGTATACTAAGGATGCAATGTGAGGGAGGTGAGCGAAGTGCAAAACTGGATAGAAGGCTTTCAGCAGTCAATCGATTTCATGGAGGAGAATCTGGCCAGCACTCTGGAAATCGAAGATGTTGCTCAGAAAGCAGCACTTTCACCGTTTTACTATCAGCGGATATTCGGTGCGCTTTGTGGGATGACGGTCGGAGAGTATATACGAGCTCGGCGCATGACGCTGGCAGCGCAGGAGCTGTCAAGCGGTGATGATAAGGTCATAGATGTTGCTCTGAAATATGGATATGATTATCCGGACAGTTTTGCTAAGGCATTTCAACGCTTTCATGGTATCTCGCCTTTAAAAGCGCGTGAGCCTGGTGCACACTTAAGATCCCTTGCTCCATTGCATATCAAAATATCATTGGAGGGTGGAAAAATGCTGGATTACCGCATCGTAGAGAAAGCTCCGTTTACAGTCATAGGTATTAAGCGCCGGTTCAATTCCGATACCAGTTATCAGGATATCCCGAAGTTCTGGAATGAGTGGGCTGCTGATATGAAGGGTTTGAAGGGAATGTTTGGTGTCTGTCTTGATATGGACGGGAAGAACTTTGATTATTGGATTGCAGACAACTATGTGCCGTGGGATGATATCCCGGAAGGATGTGAATGGACAGTGATTCCCGGTGGCCTGTGGGCTCAGTTCAAATGCAAGGGGCCACTCCCTGACAGCCTGCAGAGCGTGAACACACAGATCTGGTCGGAATGGCTGCCAACAC
>JBGUOI010000123.1:0-3465 GCA_045118075.1 Porcincola sp.
CGCCAGCAATCTGGGTCCCGGCCGCAAAGGAAATCCCTGCATGCGCGGTTTGTCACAAAGGGCTTTTTGAACGCAGAGATGATGTATCCAGCGTTGCTTACTGGTACCAGACGCTGCCTCATGAACCTTTTGCGCCCCTGCCGGCGAAAGAGGACCGCCACCCCAGGTGAATACAGGCATATCTGTCATCAGCTTTGAGCTTCTGTCTGCTCCTGCTCCAGATGAAAATATCTGTCCGCAATGTGGCAATATCCGCCGGGATTTTTATTCAGGTACTTCTGGTGGTATTCTTCCGCCGGAAAAAAGTTCTTCACCGGCTCCAGTTCAACGGCCAGCCTTGCTCCGGCTTTTTGTTCTTCCGCCTGATATACAGTCTCAATCTCCGGAAGCTGGGCTTCATCTGTGTAATAAATCCCCGTCCGGTACTGGATACCGGTATCATTGCCCTGCCGGTTTACGGACAACGGGTCAATGACCATAAAATAAAACCCAAGCAGCTCTTCCAGAGAGATCCTGTCCGGATCATAATCAATCCTTACGGTTTCCGCGTGACCGCTGTCGGAACACACCTGCTGATAGGTCGGCGCTTTGTCCGGCCCGTTCGCATAGCCAACCTCTGTCCTGATCACTCCGCCGAACTGGTCAAAAAACTTCTGCATCCCCCAGAAGCACCCGCCAGCCAGATAAATTGTGTTTGCACCCATTTTCGTTTTCCCTCCAATCACTTCTGCTTCACGCTTAATAATACTGCTATGCTTGCTTTGCGGCAGGAATTGCTTTTACTGCAGTTCTTCGATCCAGGACTGAAACCCGGCTTCCGAAACACTGCCGCTGAAGCGCTTTCCCTCCAGCCAGTCGCCGCTTCCGGCAAGGGCTTTAATGCCGGAGCCGCTTCGCCCGATTCCGCTGCTCCCTGAAGAACAGAACGGAATCACAGTAATCCCTTCAAAGCTTTACTTCTGGCCAAAGGAATCCAGAATCCGCGGTTCTTCACACCACCAGATCGAAAAACCAAGATAGATGGAACGTCCGTAAGACTGTTTGTAGGCGGCAGCAGAGGAACTGCTGCGGGAATGGATCTTTTGGAAAAAGAAGGCGGGATTGCTGACCATGATCTTCACAGCCCGAACTCACAGTTTTCCTTCTGCGGTCCTTCGTAACCGGAAACATATCCACTCCGAAATGACATATTGATTTCTTTCAACTCACATTTTCCGTCTATATAATCCTGGTACATATCCGCAAGACCTGCAGCACACCCATCGCAGGCTCCATTGATATTCCCGATGGACTCCGCCACGATCTGCTCCCGTTCTTCCTTTGTCGTATCTTTGATCAGTAATGATTTCATAATACTCTCCGCTATTCTGTTTCTTCTGAAAATACTGCCGAGCCTGTCAATAATCTCTGTTTCGCATACCTTCCGGTGTCATCGACATTTCCGGTGATAATAATACTGTCTGCTTCCACATGACAGCCGTAATACACAACCTGTACTCCGGCGTTTGCTGCACGTATCAGCGCTTTTCCGAATTCAGGATGTGTATCATTGTTTGGAAATACCATGTGGATACCGTTCATCTGAATAACAAATGCGATCGTACAATGATATCCTTTCTTCGCGGCAGCCGCCAGTTCGTCCAGATGTTTCACTCCCCGTTCAGTCGGTGCATCCGGGAACAGCCCGATCCCGCGTTTCAGATCTGCTGCCAGCGTACAGCCTTTTACCTCCGTAAGGTATCTCTCTCCCCGTCGTTCCATATAAAAATCAAACCGGGAATCCCCGTAAGTATACTCCGGCTTTACCAGGTCATAATCCAGTCCCATAATCTCCTGCTTCATCAGTTCATTTGGCGCAAGGCTGTCGATGTTGACCCATCTTAACTGCGGTTTATACACGGAAATAAGGTCATACGCGGTTTTCCTGTCCGGGTCTTCCGCCTTCTGAAGGGTAACCTTTGCCTCTGGAACCAGAAGCTCGCGCAATCGTCCGGTGTTTTTGACATGGATATTCTCCTGCTTCCCGTCGATCCGTACCTCAGCAACGAAGCGATTGACACGGCGTACGAATACGCCGGGCACGGTATTCTCATAGTGAATGATCGGCATTATTCTCTCCAATTCTTCAGATCCGGATCAATTATTATCTATGCTGAATAAAACAGAGCCGGCCCGAAATGAATCGAATCCTGCTCCGCAAAAATATACGAAAGGTGGTTAGAACTTGCTAATCAATGCTAATATACATCGGCCTCTCCGATTTTACAATAAAAGTCACCCGGCAGCTGATCCAAAATCAGAACGCCTGTCTCCATTTACGTGATTCTGCTTTGGGGCAAAAGAAAACACCGATCATTTCCAACCGGTGTTCCCATAAAGCTTCTGTGTTTTTTACTTCATAGCCTGAATCTTATCATTCATTTTCTTTGCTTCAGCGCGATTATATCTCATGAACAGAAACCAGATAAGAAAAGCAGGCGCAAGCTGTATTGCAGCTATCAGGATTCCCTTTCCGGGCGATGCTGCACCGCCCATCCAGCCGACGGCATACGCAACGACCGTATAAACCGCACATCCGATCCCCATGTGAATGATCACCCTGATCGGCATCGGGAGGCTGTCTTTCCTGTATATGACAGAAGGAACGCCGAACCCCAGTCCTACCAGGACACATCCCGCAACCATCTTTGTAAAATGATACTGATCCATGCTGAAAATTCCTTTGTTCCGGATATCAAATACCACTCCGGACAGGCAGAATATCGTCATGGCTAACCCAATGCTTATAATCGTACTTTTTACAAGATCCCTGACTGTTTCTCTCATTGCTTCTTCCTCCTATAATCCGAGATATTTTTTGAACTCCGGCAGATATTTCCTCGATACGTAATCTTTACAGCCGTTTCTCAGCTTCAATAAGAGTGTCCCTCCAAATCCCGGTTCGATCCTGTCCATGTATGACAGATTGATCAGTGTGGTCCTGGATATCTGCATAAACTGCTTCCCTAATTGCCGGCCGATCTCATAGAGTCTTTTCCGTGTCCGATATTTATCCTTTTCTCCATAAATGATCGTTTCGCCGTTCTCTACGCGAACCATGAATATTTCTTTAGGCTGCAGAACGATCAGGTCTTCTTCGTTCTGCAGGGCAGTTACAGGTGTCTCGCTCGTACTGAATAAATCAATCATTCGCTGGATCTCATCGGTTACTTTATCGGTATAAATAACCGCATAAGGTTCTTTATAATCAGCAGAAATGTCAACCCTTACCTTCATGCCCGGCCCCCTTTCTTCTTTGATGTTGTCATCATACATGATATTGTAAAACTTGTCCCGGCATTTACGGTAAGCGGCAAAAAACAGGCAGTGAAATGCAGCAAATGCCACTTTGTTAAGAAAGAATCCGGCTCCATTGAAGATACTTGAATTTCTCTGAATATTTCTTTATTCTGATGGCAGAAACGT
>JBGUOI010000124.1:0-27379 GCA_045118075.1 Porcincola sp.
GCATCCATACCGGTGGAAGCCGTCAGGCCTTTGGGCATGGAGGACATCATATCCGGATCGACAACGGCGACATCCGGAATATCGTTAGGATCCACACAGACAAATTTGCGTTTCTTTTCAACATCCGTGATCACGTAGTTGATGGTGGACTCTGCGCCGGTTCCGCCGGTCGTGGGTACCGCAATCGTAAACACGGTACGGTTTTTCGTCGGAGCCACGCCCTCGAGAGAACGGACATCGTAATATTCCGGATTGTTCACGATGATGCCGATTCCCTTACCGGTATCCATCGAGGAACCGCCGCCGATCGTGATCATGAAATCGGCACCTGAAGCTTTGTAGGCATCCACACCTTCCTGGACATTCTGGATGGTCGGATTGGGCTTGATGTTGGAATAAACCACATACTCGATCCCGTTCTCTTCCAGAAGAGATGTCACTTTTGAAGTAACACCGAACTTCACCAGATCAGGATCGGAAGCGACAAAGGCCTTTTTAAAACCTTTTGAAGCAACGATTCCGGGGATCTCATTGATAGCACCGTGGCCATGGAAGGACATTCCATTGAGTACAAAACGATTGACAGCCATTTCTATACCTCCCGATAAAAAAATAATAAATAAGCCATAGGCTGGAAGTATTATAGCACAAAAAATGATGACGCGGCATCATCCTCCGTCATCATAAAAAGCTCTTTACAACCTGTCAATTTGGAATAGAATAGACTGAAAGCATAAAAGGAGGTCCTACGAATATGGGTATCAGAATCATTACAGATTCGGGAAGTGATATCAGGCAGGAGACAGCGGCCAAATGGGGAATCACTGTTCTTCCGCTGACGGTCCGCTTCGGTGACGAGGAATATCTCGACGATGTTACGCTCCCGGCGGATGAGCTGTACCGACGCATGAGCGAAACGGGCGAGCTCCCCAAAACAAGTCAGGTCCCGCCTTATGAATATGAAAAAGCATTTGCCAAAGCCGTTGAAAACGGCGACACGGTCATCTGCATCACTCTTTCTTCCGGTCTTTCCGGCTGCTATCAAAGTGCTTATTTAGCGGCGCAGGAATTCGGCGGCAAAGTGTCGGTGGTCGACAGTTTAAACGTCTGCGCTTCACAGTATGTACTCGTCCGTTATGCGGAAGGGCTGGTAAGAATGGGAAAAACACATGAGGAGATCGTACAGCGCCTCGAAAGAAATAAGAAGAGGCTCCATGTGATCGCATTGGTGGACACCCTCGATTATGCCTACAAGGGCGGGCGTCTTTCCCTTGCAGCAAAAGTGGCCGGCGGACTGCTCAAGGTCAAGCCTGTCATCACTGCAGATGAGGAAGGAAAGGTCAGGATCCTGGGCAAGGCGCGCGGCCAGAAAAAAGGATTTGAGCTGTTAACGGAGATGGTTCAGAACACCGGCGGCATCGACTTTTCTCTTCCCGTGTGCATGTCCTACTCAGGATTATCCGATGCAAACATGCAGGAATTTATGAAGGACCAGGCAGCTCTTTTCGAGGGAAAAGAAAACAGCGTCTACAAAATACAGTTCGGCGCCACGGTCGGTACCTACTCCGGCCCCGGAGCCTTTGCCATCGGTTTCTTCCATAGGAAGAAAGAACACTGACTTTAATCCACATTCTTCGTGGCGATCATATCCACCCCGGTCCCGGCAACATCTTTGAAAAGAACATCACCGATCCGGACCGGGCACGGCACCGCTACTCCCCGAAGATCCCTGATCACATCCATGATCCGGTCTTTGGGGATATCGGATGCGGTCTTTAAAGATACCATTCTCTCTCCGGTCCTGCTGCCGTACACTCTTACGGAACTGGTCACGATCCGCGTCGGCCTGGTTACTTCCTTCCTGGCATAACTTTCGCCTCTTTGGCAGGTGTTTCCGGTGATCAGGAGAATCTCTCCCTCATCCCCTGTCATTACCTCGATCTGGCATCCGAGCGGACATCCTATACAGGTCAGGTTTACCGTATTCATCAATTGTCCTCCTCTATCCGAATCTCCAGCGACTTCATATCAGGGTGCGCATCCAGCACCTTTTTTGTCAGCACCAGTTCTTCCATCTCGCCCGGTGCCATGACGCGGCGCTTTTTGGAAAGAACGCTCTCCCCGTCGATCGCAAGCACGACCCGGCGGTTCGTCATGACATCTCCCACGCGGAAACGGAACTTGATCCAGTGGCCGGCCCTGCACGGGTCTATGTAAGAAGGCACCGTATACCGGATGCCGCCCGAGAAGCCGACCGGTATCCTTTCGGAAGTTTCCCTCTCCCCTTCTTCCTGCGCCTGTTCGCATTCGCGTACGTACGCCGCAGCGCTTTCGCCGGCAAGCTTTGCCTCCTCACTGACGTAATCCACCAGATCGTGGACGTGAAGCACATTTCCGGCAGCGAACACACCCGGGACGGAAGTCTCCAGCGATTCATTGACCACCGGTCCTCCCGTAACGCGGCTCATCTCCGCCCCAAGGCCCACCGTAAGTTCGTTTTCGGGCAGAAGGCCCACGGAAAGAAGCAGCGTATCACAATCGTAATGCTCCTCTGTCCCCGGGATCGGTTTGCGATCCGGTCCTACCTTTGCCAGGACAACGCCTTCCACGCGCTCCTTGCCTTCGATGCGCACTACTGTATGAGAGAGCTTAAGGGGGATTCCGAAATCATCCAGGCATTGGACGATATTTCTCTTCAGGCCGCCCGAATACGGAAGAAGCTCCGCGCAGACCAGTACCTTAGCCCCTTCGAGTGTCATACGCCTGGCCATGATCAGTCCGATATCACCTGACCCGAGGATCACCACTCTTCTGCCCGGCAGGTATCCTTCAATATTGACCAGCCGCTGAGCCGTCCCCGCCGAAAAGATGCCCGCCGGCCTAAAGCCCGGAATATTGAGGGCGCCGCGGCTTCGCTCCCGGCATCCCATGGCCAGTATCAATGCTTTTGTTTTCAGGCGAAGAAGTCCTTCTGTCTCGTTGACGGCCGCCACCTCTTTAATGCCTTCATCGTCGACTCCAATGGAAACGACCATGGTATCGAGTTTGCACTCGATCCCTCGCTCAATTACCTGGTCAGCATAGCGCTGCGCGTATTCGGGCCCCGTCAGTTCCTCCTGGAAGGTATGCAGGCCAAACCCGTTATGAATGCACTGGTTAAGGATACCGCCAAGACGGATATCCCTCTCCAGGATCAGGATGCTCCTCTCTCCCGCGTCATACGCACCGACGGCAGCTGCCAGCCCGGCGGGACCGCCCCCGATCACGATCAGATCATAATCTGTCTTATTCATTGGCCCCTCCTTTAAACTCTGTCCTTGACCAGGCCGACGATCACGGACGAATGTCCTCCGGCCTTTGTAATGTCAGCAGGATCGACGCCCCATTCCCGGGCGAGAATATCCATGATCCTCGGCGAGCAGAAACCTCCCTGGCATCTGCCCATACCGGCCCTGACCCTTCTTTTGACTCCATCCAGGCTCCTGGCGCCTAAAGGCCGCCTGATGGCATCAATGATCGCTCCTTCACTGACCTGCTCACAGCGGCAGACGATCCGGCCGTATTCCGGATTCTTTTTCACCAGTTCCGCAATCTCATCGGGCGGAAGACTCTTCACATCAGGAAAACCTTTCCTCGTTCCCACGAAATCCGGATTGGCTTCCAGTCTGAGCTTATCTGCAAGCTGCCCGGCGATTTCCTTTCCGATCGCAGGCGCGGCGGTCAAGCCGGGAGATTCAATGCCTGCACAGTCAAAGAAGCCCGGGGCATCTTTCACTTCTCCGAGGATAAAATCATGGCGGGATTCATGGGCACGAAGTCCCGCAAAACTCGTGATCACCTCACGCAAAGGAAGGTCATCAAAGGCAAATCCTGCCTTCTCCATCAGATCGTCAAACCCTTCTGCAGTCGTTTCCACGCCTTCTTTATCATCAATATCCTCAGCTGTCGGGCCGATGATCGTATTGCCGTGAACCGTCGGGCTGACCAGTACGCCCTTGCCGAATTTTCCGGGCACCTGGAATACGGTGTGCTTCACATAGCCCCCGGTCTTGCGGTCAAGAAGAAGATAGTCCCCTCTCCTGGGCGTAATGTGGATCTTCTCCGCCGAGACCATGTTGTGGAGGACATCCGAATAGACACCGGCCGCGTTGACCACAGCCCGGGTGCGGATCACGCCGTGCGCCGTCTGGACGACCCAGCAGCGTTCCCCGTTTTCGTCTTCAGCCGGCGCTATTCCTTTCACCTCTGTGTCAAATTTGAATTCCACCCCGTTGGTGCAGGCATTCTCCGCGAAGGCGATCGTCGCCCCGAAGGGACAGATGATGCCCGCGGTCGGAGCATACAGGGCAGCCACCGGTACATGCCCGACCGCCGGCTCCAGTTCCTTCAGACGCTCCCGTCCAACGATCTCAAGGCCTTCCACCCCGTTCTTTTTTCCGTTCTCCATCAGATCTTCCAGCTTATGGATATCTTCCTCATGAAGAGCAAGCACCAGCGATCCGTTATTTTTATACGGGAAATCAAGTTCCTTCGCCAGCCCGGGATACATCTTATTGCCGATCAGGTTGTACTTTGCCATCAGCGAACCGTGAGCCGCATCGAAACCGGCGTGAATGATCGCCGAATTCGCTTTGGATGTCCCTGTGCAGACATCCTCCGATCGTTCCAGCACACAGAACGAACCGCGGTACGCCGAAAGAAACCGGGCAATCGCGCATCCTGTCACTCCTGCGCCGATAATCACAACATCGTACATTCGTTATCCTCCTTCTTACTCATCCATGAACTGCTGAGTCCGCTCCATGATCTTTTTCATCGCCTTCAGGTCTTTAAGGACATCCCCGCTCTCGAGAGAATGATTTCCACCCTCGATGATCACGCACGGTATTCCGCTTTGTTCGCACAGGGCAGGAATCGAATCCGGCCCTTTGACCCACGGATCCTTCGATCCGGTAAAGACGACCGCATTCCCGACCGGAAAAGAGAAAGTATCCTCAATAGGCGTATACAGCACCAGGCGGATGCGGTCCCGCTCCGGTGAATTCGCAGCCATCTCGGCAGCAACGATCGTCCCGATACTCTTGCCTATAAACAGGATATCGTCATAAGATGCCAGATCGGCATCTCTCATCATTTCCTCAGCCTGCTGCCTGGCGATCAGGTAGCTCTCCTCCATCTTTTCGCGGTCTCCCCGGATCTTTTCCGGAAAACCGGCATACGGGAGCAGCTTCACTTCAAATCCGCTCTGGGCCGCCAGCCTGCGGCTGTAATGCATCAGCGGCTTATCTACAGTATACCCGATACCCGGGAAAAACACAGCAAGTCGTTTCATCCTGCACCATCCTCTCTTCTGTTACGCGGTGAAATCTAATCAAGCACTTTCATCGGCTTCCATTTCAGGAAATCGCCCGAGACCAGGCTGTATGTCCTGCCCCGATATTCCCCGTGGATACTGTCGTAAAACCGGCTTTCTCCGTGGCTGTGGGCGTAGATCACCTGCTGCGCCCCGTATTCTTCCGCCATATCGGTATAACCGCTGCGCTCTTCCAGAATATTGGTCGGCGGATAATGCAGGAACATGATGAACTTGCGGTACCCGTCCGCCTTTGCCAGCTCAAAGGAAGTGCGAAGGCGGGCCAGCTCGCGCCTGACCAGCTTTTCGGCTTTTTCCGAAGCCTCCTCATCCCATCCGATGATCTGTCCGTACCTGTTCAGGTAGTACGGGCCTTCAAAGATATATCCCTTCGTTCCGACAAGCGCGTAATCCCGGTAAGTTTCATAGCTGTCCTGGAGAAACGTCAGCTCCGGGCTGAAAAGCTCATTGAGCCGGTTCGTCTTCTTCGCATCCCAGAACATGTCATGATTGCCGCGGGTCAGGATCTTCCTTCCGGGAAGATTCCGGATATATTCAAGATCCTCCTCGCACTGCTCCAGGTTCTTTCCCCAGCTGTGATCGCCGACGAGCACAAGTGTATCATCATCATTGATCATCTTTTCACAGTTTTTCCGGAATTTCTCTTCATGGTTTTTCCAGATCCGGTCTTTCAGCTGGGAGCGCGCCTTGAGTTCCGACTGAAAATGCAGATGAAGATCGCCTATGGCATACAGGCTCATGGAAGGGCTTTCCTTTCTATGATAATCAGGTAATTATATAATAATTATATATTATAGTAATTATAGTATCTTGAAGCTATGCAATTATTTATGTTATGTTTAGTCCGTCGCAGCAGACAGAGGTTTCAGACAAAGATTTTTCTATTACTAAAACTAAAGGAATTCAATAATGAAAAAGAGTTTTAAAGAATACATTGTCCGGCTTGTCATCCTGTTCATCGGCCTGACCATTGCCCACCTTGGCGTCACGTTATTTATCTTATCAGATCTGGGGGCTGACCCGTTCAATGTCCTGATCCAGGGCCTGCACCGGCTTGCCCTCGCTGCCGGCGCTGTACGAATCACACACGGGATGACTCACATGGCCGTCTGCTTCCTGATCATCCTCATCCTGCTGTTTGTGGACCGTTCCTACATCAAGGCCGGCACCGTTGTATGCATGTTCTGCGGCGGGCCGATCATAGACTTTTTCACCTGGCTTCTGGGCGGCCTGCATATACCGCAGTCTCCGCTGCCGGTAAAAGTCATCGCACTTGTCGCCGGCTGCGTCATCCTCGCATTCGGCATGACGATCGTCATCCGCTCCGAGGCAGGCACCGGTCCCAACGACCTTGTCGCCGTAGTCATCAGTGAAAAAAGCGGAAAACGCTTTGGCATCGTCCGGATCGTTGTGGATTTTTGCTTTGTCCTCATCGGCGCGCTCCTGGGCGGACGCTTCGGCGTCGGCACACTGGTGTGCGCATTCCTGGTCGGTCCCGTGGCCGAATTTTGCATGCCGCTCTCCCAGCAGATCGTCAACAAGGGTCTCTCCCTCTTCGCACGTCAAACAGGGGTCTGACCCTTTTCGCGCATTAACGTGCTGAAACGGGCTTAATCCTTCTTCCACTTTATTGTATTTATAGGGGTTTGATCGCTTTCGTGCTTCACCGTACGAAAGGGGTCTGACCCTTTTCGTAACTTAACGCGTTAAAGGGGCTTCAGCAATTCCCCGTATACACGTGTTTCAGGTGGCGGCGCGCGACCTGCGCGAGGTGATATACTGTGCTTACATCGGTCGCTTTCCGGTCGCGCATATGGAAGGCCGGGAAAAAGCGTGAGATATGAAGCGGTATCTCCTGTCCGATCTCGTTTCCGCGGCTGTCCTTGAGCCCTGCGATCCACTCGGCAAGTGAGCTGATCTGCTCCGGATCATCGTTCTCTCCGGGCACGATCAGGGTCGTGAGTTCTACATGCGCACTCTGTACGGCCCGCTCGATAAATTCCATCGTCATCTTCCGGTCGCCGCCGAGTACATCCTTGTAATAGCTGTCAGTAAACCCTTTCAGATCGATATTCATCGCATCGATCAATCCCTCCAGTTCTTCCAGCACAGACAGGGAGGCTGTCCCGTTCGTGACGAGCACGTTCTTCATGCCCATCTCATGGACGATCCGTGCGGTATCGCGCACATATTCATATCCGATCAGCGGCTCATTATAAGTAAAAGCGACGCCGATATTTCCCCGATTCACATAATGGTAAGCGGTCATCGCCATATCCCGGGGCGATATCTCCTCTGCCCGGCCGGCATAGGCGAATGCCTCCTCCGACCAGGAGATCTCATAATTCTGACAGAAAGGGCAGCGCAGGTTGCAGCCGTAGCTTCCGGCCGATAATATGAGGCTTCCCGGGTGAAAGCGGGCAAGCGGCTTCTTCTCGATCGGATCGAGCGCCAGCGATGTGATCCGTCCGTAATTAGCCGCCGTGACAATTCCGTCCCGGCAGGTACGCGCTCCGCAGAAGCCGACGGCTCCTTCTTTGATATGGCAATGTCTGAAGCACACTTCACAGACCGCCATCACACACCTCCCCTTTCTGCTCCTACGCACTCTTCGCCTAATCTTGAGCCCGACTAAGGCCGGCCAAAACCTACACGTGCCGGATCACTTCAAATCGCTCCAATGTGACGGGTTCTCCTTCCCGGATCCCGCCTTTGCGCCTGGCGATGTCCACCTGCTGCCCTGGAGTATCTACCCCGTCCAGATCGGGCAGAAGAAGTCCTCTGCGATGGCCGCAGCTGACGATCACCCCGTAGCGCTTAACATCCAGCTGATCCTGCGAACTTATCTTCTCCGGTTTCCCGAGCACATCCACACTGATCTCCAGCCACTTAAGCTCATCTTCCGTGACCGGATCGAACCGAGGATCCTGAGTGGAAGCGCTCACCGCATTCTGTATGATCTCCGCTGCCACGTTTTTCGCGGTCGGCGCGATCGTTCCGATGCACCCGCGCAGCTTCCCGTGCTTATGGAGCGAGACAAAAGCACCGGCGCGCACCTTCAGCATCTCTTCGGGAAGATCGTCGGGCACATCGATGGTCCGGCCCGTCCGGATATACGTCTCCAGCGACTTGCGCGCCAGCTTCACATATGCGTCCGATCTCTCCCTCTTCTCTTCCACCTGTTTTTCAAGCCCCTGCAGATAAGAAGCGAGAAAATGCCGATCCTCATCCGGCCCTTCGGGGTAGAAAGTGCAGATCCCATAGCCGACACCGGTCACATCCTGGTGGGAAAGAGCTTTTGCCTTCACCGCTGTTCCATCCAGCGCTCCGGCCATGATCACAAAAGACCTGTGGCCGCATTCTGCTGCCTTTTCACAGAAAGTCTCGTCAAAATCAAGCAGCTCCCCGAAAGCGGCGCGGGAGCACACATCCATAATGCGCTCATCATAAGCAGGCCCTTCGGGAGCGAACCCGTACGGCCCGTGATCCTGAAGCTTGTGGGAAAGATCGCCGCTTGCCACGAAGACAGTGCGCCTCCCGGTCATTTCGACGGCTTCGCGGATCATCTGCCCAAACGCATAGTGATCCGTGAGCGGCAGTCCGGAAAGGCCTATCCGCAGAATCTTAAAATCAGTGTACTGCTGACGGATAAAATACAGCGGCACCATGCACCCGTGATCCAGTCTGCTCGAGCGCTCCCCCAGCGTCCCGGCAGGGAACTGCCTTTCCGTGGCAAGAAGACAGATCTCATTCAAAAGATCCTCGTCATAAGTTTCATTAAATGAGACCCGCGGTGCGCCGAAATCCGCAAAAGATCCCTTCGCTCCCCGGCCGGGCGAGATATGAAAATAATCGGAATACATCACGCTGTGCGGACTGGTGATAATGATCGTCTCGGGCTTCAGCGCCGCGATCTCCTTCGCCGCCTGCTCATAAGCGCGGGTCGTTTCCTCGATCTGCGCCTCCGATCCCCGCCCGACATCCGGAACGATCATGGGCGGATGAGGCACCATAAAAGCAGCCAGGATCGACATCAGATGCACCTCCTTATCTTATGAGATAATACTCTTATCAAAAGATACTTTCTTACATCAAATTATAAAGGACGCCGCGCGCCCTATCAACTGTCTGACACGTCTTTTGTGATCTCTTCCGCCCCCGGAAGGCATCGACATCTTCTATCCGTGCGGTTATAATATTTCTATGAAGCTTTTCAGGCCACCCACGCCAGGAGGTGAAACATTCAAATGAATATTCTGGAACAGATGCGCCTTGACGGAGCGTTCACCTGCTTCTGATTATCTCGCAAAAAAGCGGAGGGCCCTATCCCCTCCGCTTCATCCAGTCTTCTAAAGTCATCAGATTCACATGCCCTGTACGCTTCTCGTTCAGCAGCGGAACGTCGATATCCTTCGTCGTCTTCTGGTATTTAAACCCGCATTTCTCCTGCACGCGCTTTGACTTGATGTTTCCGTCATAATACCCGCACCAGACTTTTGTCATTTTACAGTCCTCAAACGCGTGGCGAAGCATCTCTTCGGCCGCCTCCGGCATGATCCCCTGTCCCCAGAAAGGCTTCCCGAGCCAGTATCCCAGTTCGCACTCATCGTCGCGGTCCGTCATGTCCGTGTGTCCGTTCAGCCTCAGCTCGATCGCTCCGATCGGTCCGGTGCCGTCCTTCAGGCAGATCGCATAGCACTCCGCCCCGGAAAGCACAGCTCGGATGATCGTCCGGCTCTCATCCACACTCTGATGCGGAAGCCAGCCGGCAGCCGGACCCACATCAGGATCGGATGCATAAGTAAACAGCGTCTCGGCATCAGCCTCTTCCCAGCGGCGCAAAATCAGTCTCTTCGTCTCTAAACTCATGATGTCCTCCTTTATGTCTGTTCCTCCAAAGGCTGCGGCTGATCAGGATATTCCAAAGTGGGCATCCCGTTCCCGTCCGTTATGACGGCCGCCGGCAGGTAATACTCCTTTCCGGCAGGATCCGTCAGAAAGATGCCGGCGGGTTTTTCCGGATCCTTTATCGTCACCGCGATGCTGCTGCTTATGATCTCATCACCGATCGTCAAAGAAACGGTGCCGTTATCCGGGTCCTCCAGCCGAACGGACCATTCATCCGTCACCGGGAATACGGCTTCATCCAGGCCAAGAACAATGCTGCAGCTTTTGTCCGCCCCGCCGCGGAACTGATAAAACAGGCACCCGGCCAGCACCAGCAGAGCTATGCACGAAGCGATCAGCCTGGGCGTGCGTTTATGCAGGATCGCCAGGATCAGCACCGGAACCGCGCCAAAGCAGAACAGGGTCGATATCAGGTATCTCGGGGGAGTCAGGACCAGGCTCTTTAAATATCCGCTGCCGAGAAAGATCAGCATCGCCAGCGCCACAGAAAGAATCAGGGCAGCCATCACATCATCGCGCTTAATGTGCCAGGCGATGAAAGCACCGGGCAGCGTCGCGATCGTCCAGTAAAACCAATAAGGATAGTAAAACCGGAAAAGCCCGAAACCCAGACTGTTGAACGGCACCTGTACAAGATAGACCAGCGGCTGCGAGATCAGGAAATACACAAAGGTCTTGCAGGCCGCTTCGGGAGCCGTGTCACAGTTAACGACCACAATGATGGCCAGTACGATCCAGGCTTCAAACGTGACAGCGATCTGCCGGAAAGAACTCCCGTCCGGCACCAGCAGAGCGATCAGCCCGGTGATGACCCCCGAGATCACCGCGAACAGGATCAGCCTCGGCCAGGTCATGCGGATTCCTCCGAATATTTTTTTAAGCATAACAACACCTGCCTGTCAGAATTATTTTAAAGCCGAAAGCAGCGCGATCAGCGGACTGTTCCAGTAGATCGCCACTTCGTTGGTCGAGTAGCTGGCATCGTTGTCGGCGTAGCAAAGCGCCGGCGCTTTTTGGGAAAGTACTCCCTGGGCATAGGGATCTTCCAGATGGCTGTTCGGTCCGCCCACCAGCATACCGGGTACCGCACTGCCGGCCGCCTGAGACGGCCTGTGATGCGGTGAGAGCGGATAAACGCTGCCAAATCCGGTCACATAGCTCATGCCCAAACCGTTGCACCCGAGCAGATAATGCAGCATCTGCCGCGCCGTTTTTTCATACTTATCCTCACCGGTCAGGTTGGAAGCAAGCATCAGTGACACAGCATTGTTGGCCACGGACATATTTGATCCCCATGGGAAATCCGTTCCCAGACCGGTTTTATACACTTCTGCTTTGCATTGATCCAGCAGTGCATCCGCCTGCTCTGTGATCAGCGATGCGCACTGAAGCCGCAGATCTTCCGGTGCATCCTCTCTTGCCAGATCGGCAAGGGCATAGGTCGTCATATGATCCCAGCCAAGTTCCGGGGTCGGTCCCACCTTTGACGAAAACTCTTCAACGCCTGTCTTTACAGTATTTTCCAACTGCGTCTCTCCTGCAAGGAACAGTTCAGCCGCCGCCCAGAAGCATTCATCCGAAAGGTCCTCATCGGGATACTCGCCGGTCGCGATATCATCGGGATTATGGAAACCTTTCAGCTCATCCTGCGCTTCAAGCCAGCTCCAGGCCCTCTTTGCGGCAGTAAGTGCCTCGGCAGCAAAGTCCGGATCCGAATCTTTATACGCACGGGAAGCTTTCGCCATTACGGCTGCAAAATCCGCCGTCGCCGCAGCGGAGACCGGGCACAGAACCAGCTCATCAGTCTCTTCCTCCGGCATCACGGAGCCCGGGAAATTACGGCAGGTCACCTTATGGTACACTCCGCCCTCATCATCCTGCATCTTCAGCATCCAGTCCAATTCCCACCGGCATTCATCAAGCAGGGACAGGTCATCATCACCGCTGAACTCAGCCGCGAGGAAAAGATCAGCCGCGGTCTTGGCACCGGGAACGACATAACGGCCGTAATCGCCGGCATCATGCCAGCCGCCGGTCACGTCCTTTTTCTCATCCGTTCCGCAGATCAGCGCCTTGTTCGTATGACACTCATCATGTGCCCACTCACCGGCTGTTTCCTGCGACAGCGCTGTTCCGCAGCGCTGCATCGTCAGCATTTTCACCGCTGCTTCAAAAAGATCGCCGTAAACATCCTCGTTTACTCTGAACGGTGCAGAAACGATGCTATCCGTTTCGTCTTCAATCTCTATGTGGAAGATCCCCGTCTGCGTCAGGCTGCTGAAATCACCGCGGCGCAGATACTGATCAGATGCCTCATCATAAACACTCTCCCCCAGGGTCCCTTCCGCCACTATTCCTCCGGATGCGTCCCGAATCACCGCAAAAGTATCTCCGGCAGCGCTGTCCGGTACATAAAAAAACTTCTCATCCTCCGGCCGGTAACCGACCTGATCGACTGCCAATATCACTTCTTCCTCCTGCGCCTCCACTGACGCTCCGGAAGCATCCTTCACTTCCAGGCGGACATTGTCGATTAGGATGCGGTGAGGCCCGGGATCCTCATTCATTTCCGGTGTCCTTCCCATATTGAAGGCGATTCGCGGCGCCGGATCGGTCTCATCCCACATCACCCAGTCCACACTGACATGCGTAAGATCCGGGCCTACCGGTATCCATTCACCCAGATAGGCGTGGTAATCCCCACCGTTAAGCTGAAGACGGTATTCGACCGGCCGCTCAATATCGCAGGAAATGTCAAAGCTGTAGGTATACTCGCAGTCTTTTACCAGCGAAAAGCCGTCCCAGTAGACCTGATTGGCATAGTCCAGTTTGCCGCAGTCGGATATATCTACAGCCAGCGCGCCGTCGGCGTTTGAGATCTCGCAGCTGCCGCCGTTGGTATAAACGACAAAGCCGCCTGTCCCGCCGTCATCAAACGGGATATCCACCAGAACCTGGCCGTTTTCGGGAACTTCCGCTCCCGGGACAGCTGCCGGACCTGCAATAGCCATCGCCGCGCAAATAAAGCCTGCCATGGCCGCCTTTCTCCAGTTCTTTTTCATACCGATCTCACCTCACCCTTTCACAATAATTGTACTTTTGTTTCCAGCTGATCCGGGCGGAACATGGTGCGATAAAGTTCATCCAGAATCTTCTCCGCCTGATCTTCCTTAGGTTTCTCACCGGGCCGCATAAGCTGCAAAACCGCATATTCCACATCAAATACCCGGACACGCACTCCCGTATCCAAAGCATTGTTCCTGTGGTAGAAGGCGATCCTTTTTTCCCGCTTTATCCGGTCCGCCTCATCGCAGGCATAGTCCGGATCTTCCGATTCAAGCAGGACCGGTATATCCGCATAGATCTCTTTTATCTCCCGAAGCATGTGTGTGCCGATGCCCTCTCCCCGCCGGTCTTTGTCCACAGCAAAATAGTCCAGCAGCACCGCCTGTCCTGGCGGCCGGCACACTACGAAAAAACCGTAGGCCAGGATACTGCCCTCTTTTGTCAACATTCCCAGGCCCACATATTCTCCGCGTTCATGGAGCAAGCGGATGGTAGAAAAAGGCTTTATCTCAACCGGAGGGAAATCCTCCTGCATCTGCCTGTCATAGATCTCCTGCATCTCCTGCAGGCTCAGTTCCCGAATCATTATTCTGTCAGCCACTTTACCCTGCTTTCTTTACCTTTATTGTCTCTCGCCTCATCTATCCGGATTTACTCAACCGCCTTATCATAGAATTCCAGAAAACGGGCAAACAACTCTTCATCCAGCCGGCTGCTCCATCTGGCGTGATCAAGGTTCTTCGTGATGTACTCTGCCTTGTCCTTTATAAAGCGATCCTTGTTTTCCCCGGCTTTGTAATCATAATCCAGCGTTTCAAGCCACTCGTCGAATTTGGAATTGAACTCATCTTTATAAGTGTCTTCCTGATCGTTGAATACATCATTGTGGCCTTTATCCTCGAACCTGACGAACGTAAAGCGGGGATCATCCTTGTATTTCTCATAGTATTTATCATACCCGTACCCAATTTCGATCACGTCGTCATCTGCGCTGTGTACGACCATAACAGAAGCATCTGAGGCTGCGAAGCCGTCCAAAGCGGTCTTTGCGGCATATTTCCCGTATTTGAGCCGCTCATAGATCCTTATAAAGGGCGTCATCGCGTAGATCAGGCTTCCGGCCTGCGATTTCCCGCCAGACTCAAACATATCCGACGAGCGATTAAACCCCGAGCATTCGATCACGGCCTTCACCTCGGGATGATAATTCAAAACACTGCATACGCTGTATCCGCCCCAGCTGTGTCCGAAAAGAACAACGGGAAGGCCGGAAAGCTCGTCATCCGCTTCAACAAAAGAAATGGCATGATCAAGGTCTATGACGCCCTGCGGGACGCCGCCTACGCCTTCTCCTTCACTCTTATCGGTTCCGGTGGCATCGTAGGCAAACACATACCAGCCGCGCTGGGCAAAATAATTTGCGCAGTCCATATAAGAATTATGACCTCCGCCGCCAAACCCGTGAGCAATGACCACGACTCCGTGCCGGTCATCACCGGCGCTGTAAAGATACCCGGCAAGTTTCTGTCCCTTGTCGGACAAAAAAGTATATTCCGTACATTTAAGTCCGTCGAAATCCTCCGTGCGCAGCATCAGCGGTTCATAGCTGTCTCCGCGGACATTAAAGTTCTCATCGTACATTTTTACGCAGAACAGTCCCCAGCCGATTATCGCCAAAATAACGATGCACAAAAGGATTATGAGTATGATTTTCTTTTTTGATCTACGCTTTTCCATTGTCAGTCTCTCTCCTAAAATGGTCAGGATCTTTTGATGATGATCGTCGTCATATACCCGCAGTCATCGGGGATCGCATCCGCACCATAGTATCTTTTTTCTTCCGGCATTCCGCAGTCAGAAACCGCATACACCCGTGCGTTTTTCGTCAGTTCCATTCTGCCGAGCAGCTCCTTGATTTTTATAACGTTCCGACCGCATTTTAAGATGACCGTTGTTCCGGTATGATCGGGGATATTCTCGATATCATCCTGTCCGGAAATGATATGAAGCGCTTCATTCCCTTCACATAATGATATCCCCAGGCTTGCGGCCGCCGCACAGAAGGAAGGAATGCCCGGTATGATCTCAAGATTAAGCTTATCCTGTTTCGCCTTTTTCGCAATATAGCAAAACGTAGAATAAACCGTGGGATCGCCGATCGTCAGGAAAGCCAGCTTTTTCCCATCCTGATACAATTCTGAAACCTTCCGGTAACAATCTGCATGAATTCGTTCTAATTCCGCGGCATCGCGGGTCATTTTGAAATCAAAACATATGCATGCTTTCGAAGCTGTTTCCGGCAGGGCTTCTTTTGCGATCCGGTAAGCCCGGCACTCATCTTTCGGAGACTGCGGCAGGCACAGGATATCAGCTCCCTTTATGCACTCGGCAGCCCGCCATGTCAGCAGATCCGGGCTTCCCGGTCCTATTCCAATTCCGTAAATATATCCCGTTGATGTTTTCATACCGGTTTGTTCATTCCTCCTCAAATGAGCACTTACTTTGTATGCTGCTCACATGTTCAGATAAAAACTTTCCGTCACTTTATCCCGCTTGATAAATGCCAGGAATTTCCTGTCATCGCTTATTACCGCCAGATCAGTATCCGGCTCGATCCTGAAACAATTGACATAGGAGGCATATCCGAACATCTCTTCCCTGCCGTCGAGGACCCATCCCCCTTCCGCCTTCTCATATGTAACCCATTTAATATGAGCGATCCGGCATTTGAGGTCCTCCGGAAGCAGGAGTTTTAACTGTTTTGCATAGTGTTCCTCTCCGGCTTTCCTGAAGGTCCTGTTATCCAGCAAATAATACAGGACCGGCAAAAATCCGCTTGCAATGATCAAAGCGGCACATCCTGCTCCTGCAAAAATCCCGGGATGGCTGTCTATAAAGTCCGGGCAGAAAAACCCCCACAGGAAAAACCCCAATGCCGTGACAGCGGGAAGAATGAGTGCCTTGCCAAGTGAAATATAATGCGTCTTGATGGCGCTGTATGGATCGAACATGACCAGTTGGGGATTCTCCAGCAGGATGTTTCTCTCTTCAATTGTGATCTTTCGTGACATAAGGTTTCTTCCATACACCTTTACTGATCTCATAAACTCCGTCATGATATGCGCCTTCTCCGGTAAAGAATGTCTCAAATCCGCATTTTTCCAGTACGCGTCCTGAAGCGGCATTCTCCAGCAGACGGATGCCGTATACTTCGGATGTACCGACCCGTTCTGAGATCACAGGAAGGAACGCTTTCACTGCCTCTGTCGCATAGCCCTTCCCTGTAAATGCTTTTGCCACATGATACCCGATTTCCCATTTACCATCCCCGATGGGGACCAGCTGGACATAGCCGATGTTCTTATCTTCGTCTTTTGTGATCAGCGCATAGACCAGCGGGCCTTCCGCAGCGCCGTACTGAGAGATCAGGAATTCTACTGTTTCTTCAGCATCTTCCGGCGTTTCAAAAACCTCATCCGGAACAAATCTTCTTGTATCCTCATCCAGTGAATTACGGTGGACATCCATTACCATATCCATCGTCATTTCAGTTATGATCAGTCTGTCTGTTTCCAGCAATTGATTCATGTTTTTAACCTCAGCGATCTTTCTGCATCCGTCTGGTAAATCCGGATCAATCTATATCATTATCCTCCGACATTATACCATAGATATAATTTCTTTAAATACGCTTGACATCCGAAGGAAGTCCTGTTAGTATGCCCTTCATAGGGAGTGCCTGTCCCTCTGTTTTTTATGCAATAAAACAGAGCCGGCACTCTCTATTTTTGTTTTAGAATACCCGGAATCCGGGCAGAAGCTCAGCCATGAGCGGAAAGGAGGCGAAAATGATGGAAAAAGAACTTAAATGCCAGTTTTGCGGAGCACCAAAAAGCTCTAAGAAACGTTTTATCGGAGGCGGCGGCATCATCATCTGTGAAGACTGCATCAAGTCTTCCAACGATATCATTAACCGCCTCAACCTGGCGGAACAGAAGAAAAAGCAGTCCTGCTTCTCTATGATCGACGCCATGCAGGAAGATCTGAAAAAGCCGCGTGAGATCGTAAATTTCCTGAATCAGTATGTGATCGGACAGGACAAAGCCAAAAGAACGATTGCAGTGGCTGTTTACAACCACTACAAGAGAATCAACGGAGGAGGCGATCCGGATGTTGAAATTCAGAAGTCCAATATCCTGATGATCGGACCCACCGGTTCCGGCAAGACCTATCTGGCACAGTCTCTGGCTAAAATGCTGGGGGTTCCGTTTGCGGCTTCTGATGCCACATCTTTGACGGAAGCCGGTTATGTTGGCGAGGATGTTGAGAATGTACTTCTGAGGCTGATCAAGGCAGCAAACGGTGACATCAGCCTGGCAGAAAAAGGTATTGTCTACATCGACGAGATCGATAAGATTGCCAGAAAAGGTGAAAACCCTTCCATCACAAGGGATGTATCCGGAGAAGGTGTACAGCATGCGCTGCTCAAGATTCTCGAGGGTACAATTGCTTCTGTTCCTCCTAAAGGGGGCCGTAAGCATCCTGATGCGGAGATGCTGGAGATCGATACAAGGAATATTCTGTTCATCTGCGGCGGCGCATTTGCGGGTATTGAAAAGAATCTCGCTGATGGAGCAGAAGAAAAAGCCATCGGCTTTGGTTCTGCGCTTGAGGTAAAAGAGGAGAAAACTCTTTCCGGCAAGCTGCGCGGACTTACGCCTCAGGATCTCATCAAGTTCGGTCTGACACCGGAATTTGTCGGAAGACTGCCCGTCTTCGTCACGCTCGATGAGCTCGACGAAAATGCACTGGTAAGGATTCTGACCGAACCCAGGAACTCTCTGGTAAAACAGTACGAAAAGCTCCTGGCGCTCGACGGCGTTGAGCTTGAATTTGAACCGGATGCTCTTGCCGAGATCGCTAAGATCGCCATGCGCAAAAAAACAGGCGCAAGAGGTCTGAGAGCGATCATGGAAAACGTAATGGAGAACATCATGTTTGATATTCCGGATGAAAAAAACATCCGGAAATGTATCCTTACAAAAGATGCTGTTCTTGGGGAGGCACAGCCTGTAATCGTAAGAGGAAAAACAAACAGAACTGCCTGAGAATGGGGAAAGAAAAAGGTGCTGCAGCAAGGCGGCACCTTTTTTCGCTTTTTTATTTTGATTCTGCTGCCTTGACAGCTCCCAGACAGTGGATCCTCACGACACGGTTGTTATCCGTTTCTGAAATTTCCTTCAGAAGTTCCACATAAGGTCTGACAAATTCCGGCCGGCGTTTCCCGAGAACACGAAAGATCTCCGGGGCCTCCATTCTAACCTTGTCATCGGGATCGTGCAGGAGTTTCTCAAATACCGGCATATAATCCTCATAGATGCCGGGTGTATTCGTGGCGATGTTTTCCGATGCCCAAATAAAACTCAGCCTGACCTTTGCCTCCTCATCGGCAGCAAAGCGGAACATGTCCGCCCAAAACGGCTCGATCAAAGGATAACTGCCCCGTCCGATCCGGCCAAGGGCGCCTATCGCGCGCTCCCGCAGCAGCGAATTGGGACTGTCGCAGAAAGAAGCAATTTTCGGTACCTCATCCTGCACGGAAAGAGGGTGAACGAGTCCGAATTCTCCAAGCAGCCAGAGCGCCTTTGCCTGTATTTTTACTGAATCGAATGCAAGCAGGGATGAAACATAAGGGATGCTCTCTTCCCACTTATCTTTATTTTTAGTCAATGATCCAAGCTCTTTATAAAGTATCGATTCGTTCAATCTGTCATCTCCTGAAATGCATCCTCTGGCTTTTGTGATACTGTTTCTAATTTGAATTCGTGTCGGGGATCCCGATCCTTTGACATATATTATATCAATTTTTCTCAAAACAAACTATAATATGATTAACTGTTTACACAAAACGAGGGGGGGACCAAAATGCAGTTTTCAGTCTGTATCGATGCGGTATTCGGCCGGAATACGGATCCGGCCTCAGCCATAAGAAAAGTTCGGGAAATCGGTTTTGACGCTTATGAATTCTGGAGTTGGTGGGATAAAGATATAGAAAATATGAAAAAGGCACAGCTCGAAGCTGGCCTTACACCCGCTGCGCTGTGCACGAAATTCATATCTCTGACAGATCCTGACAGAAGAAAAGACTATTTAGAAGGCCTGAAGGTCTGTGCCCCTTACCTGGAAGAAGCAGGTATGACTCTGGTCATTGAGCCGCTGAATATTGCAGTGGATCATCCTGACTATTACCTCAGTACAAGTGCCGAAGCGGCCGAAATACTTGAAGAGACAGATAAACCCTCTGTAAAAATGCTTTTCGATGTCTATCATCAGCAGATTACAGAAGGTGATCTGATTCGCAATATCCAAAGATATATTCCTTTGATCGGGCACTTTCATGCCGCCGGCAATCCCGGAAGAGATACGATTCTGAAAGGCGAGATCAATTATCCGGCAGTTTTGGAAGCTATTTGGGAAACCGCTTATCAAGGATTTGTTGGTCTTGAGTATTTCCCCTCTCCCGATAAAGCAGAATCCAGTCTAACGGAAATTCTGAATTCTGTCATGAAAGCGGCAGCCAGTCCAGGACCTTCTTGATCTGTCTGTCCCAGAAATCCCAGTCGTGGCCGTAATCCTCTTCGTCCCAGGTCACCTCAATGCCCTTCGACTCTAAGAAATCGCGAAAAGCCACATTTGCCGGCATCAAATCGTCCTTCGTTCCGCAAGCCATGTAGAACTTCGGAATACGACGCTGCCCGGCCAGCATTTCTTCCACGGCAACCCACGGATTCATGTCAGTTTTGGCAGCCGTTTCCTTATTATCGAAAAGTCCGTTGTTGGCTTCCTCAGAAGTATCTTCAAAAATATGCACTGCAGAAGACAGCCCGGCCACATGACCAAACGTTTCGGAATAGACGATGCCGTTTCGGAGTGCACCAAATCCTCCCATAGAAAGACCCGCAATGAAAGTGTCCTCCCTCTTCTCCGAGAGTGGGAACATACGCCTGGTTACTTCCACCAGTTCTTTTCCGATAAAAGTTCCGTAATCATTCCATGGCGTTCTTGAATTAAAGTAAAACGAGTTATCCCCGGAAGGCATTACGACCGCCAGGTTCTTCTCCTCAGCCCATTTCTGAATACGGGTCTGACTTACCCAATCTGTATAATTTCCCAGAAGACCATGCAGCAGATAGAGTGTCTTGTATTTGCGATCTTTTCCGTTCAGGTAACGATTTGTGTCCGCATCGAAGCGATCCACCGGAAGTATCACATTGAGCGGAACGATCCGAAACAGTGCCTGTGACAGATAATTTACTTGAATTAATGCCATTTTTGTATCCCCCGTTTACTTTTTTAGTCTGATAATATTATACAAATTAACAAAGGAGTTATAAAGGTGCACCGGCCGATTCTCAGAGTTTCTTTAATTTCGTTAACACGGGATTTCCCCTCGTTCCATGCTTCTCCACATACCGGATCACATCCTGCTTTTTTATCGCCCTCTCAATCAATGATGGATCCAGCTTATTCAAAAGTTCCTCCATCCGGACCTGTCCTGTTCTTCTTATCTCTTTCAGTTTCTCAGTATCCTCCAGTTTTCTTGCTGCCTCACTTTTAGGATATCCCTGCCCGAACGGTTCCGAGAAAAGTGCCGCTATCGTCTTTTCAAAATTATCGCGTCCTGCCCAGGTATAGTCTTCACCCAGAGGAAGAGAAACCGCATTTCCGTTATTGATCTGAGCAAACAGGTAGGCATCCTTCGGTGCAGGCGCATATCCGCAGATCACTCCCGGCATACTGTTGCAGGCAAGCATCATTCCCTGCCCCGATGAACAGCCGGTAATAACAAAATCAACCGCACCGCTTGCCAGCAGTATACCGACAAGAATCGAAATATCTACATATGAATATCCCTCTTTTTCTTCTATAGTGCACCCAAAGTTTATGACCTCCGAGTCCGCCGGCGCATACCTGGTTACGGCATTATAGATCAGTTCATTTTTATCCGCCTGCGAGCTCGCCTGAATAACACCTATTCTCATTAAGCACCCCCTTCACTTGTCTACGACATATTTATCCAGATCGATCCCGTTTTTCAGGGCGATCTCTATAATTTCCCGGTCCGAAGCCCGTTCCGTGTTGACAAGATCCATCACCGCAAACCCGGAAACGCCAAACATAGCCGTGCCGTAATAATCCATCAGATCCCTGCGCAGGCTTTCAATATCTATTTCATAATCCATATGCTTCCTCTAAACTTTAAGAAAGAGCAGAACAGCCGCCGGCAGATCACCGGCTGGCTCATCCCGCTCTTTCCAGCTGCTTCGTTGTTTATTTTCGAGATTCAATCAACCTCAGATAAGCTCGTCCACCTTCTGAGCAGCCTCGTCTTTAATCTCTTCAGCCGCCTGAACTGCCTCGTCTTTAACTTCTTCAGCCGTCTGAACCACCTCGTCCTTAACCTCTTCGGCTGCCTGCACGGCTTCGTCTTTTACGTCCTCAGCCGTATTAAGCAGACCTTCTGCCTTCTCTTTCAGCCCGCTAACACCGGCGGCGATCTTTTCGTCAACGTCTGTTTTGTCCAGGAAGCCTTTTGCTTTATCCTTCAATTCAGATACACCCTCGACGATCTTCTCATCGATATCTGTCTTATCCAGAATCTCATTGACTTTCCCCTTCAGATCATCCATCAGTCCCATAGTAAATCTCCTTTCTGCTAAGCGGTAGGTTTGCTCCTCTTTCATACTATAACACAAAATTTCTGACAAGTAACGATTACATTCTATAGGTTCGAATCCTGTCAGGCGGATAAGCCCGATCCTACCGTTTCTTATATCCGCAGTCACAGTAGGGACCGCCGGAGGCCAGTGTATATTCCCGTACGAATTTTGATGTGCCTCCCGCTTCGCTCATGGTATAGTCCAGGCTGCACATGGCCGGGACCAGTTCAAAGAGCCCCAGCTCCTTCATCAGCGTGCAGATGCCGCATGAAGAGAACCGCGCTTCATAACCGCTGCCATCCGGATAGGGAAGGTATTCCATGTTCCATGAATAGGGATTACGGTCCGCTGCACGAAGAGCGGCGGTATCCTTCATTCCCTGAATATCGGAAGAAGTGAACTTTTTCTTCCCGCTCATCCGGCAGAACCACTTCATGGGAGCCGTCATCATGGATTTCCGGTAGTATTCCGTCGTCTTTCGGACAGTCGGCATTTCCGGAAGATTCAGAAGAAAAGATGACAGCATCGCGCAGTTGACGATATTCATCTTAAAGCGGTCCGCCTTATCAAATTCAGGAAGACTGCGGATGATTTCCTTATATCGAAGTTTTGCTTTTGCAGTAATACTTTTTGCCGTTTCAGGATCATATCTGTAAACCGCCGACAATTGTTTCCGGAATGATCTTGAAAAAAGGGCCCACATACCTGCAGGCATGCCTGCATACTTCATTTTATCTTACTCCTCACCTGATTTATGATTTGCTTCGTGCCATGCACAGAGCATCCTCTTCTAAGCCTTCTTCATAACCGCCACGGCACAGGGGATCCGCCCGGCAGCCAATGAGACCTTCACATCGCGATACCCTGCATCCAGGAAAAACTGCCGGTAGCTTTCCACGGTAAACTGTCGTTTGAAATCCGCCCCGGCTTTCCCGACCACTCCGGCAAACCCGCTGGTATTTCCACGGGAGTCTTTATTCATGTAAGTCGGGATGATCAGCATCCCGCTGTCTTTGCAGACCCGGTTCAGTTCGCCGAGAGCAGTCAGCGGATTTTCCAGCAAATGGATCACGTTCCCGGCCACGACCTTATCGAAACTGCCGTCCGGGAAAGCAAGTGAAGTGATGTCAGCCTGAGCATACGTGATATTCCGGTAGTCCCTGCAATTCTTTTCAGCCCTCTTCAACATTTTTTCAGAGAAATCCGTTGCTGTAAGCTGCCTGCATCTTGGTGCGATCACGGCTGATAAAAGCCCTGTTCCGCAGGCACACTCCAGCACCGCATCACCGGGCCTGATCAGATCCGACACGATCTTTTTCAGTTTCTGATGCGTCTTCCTGTTGATGACATTAACGAAAATGTCATATACACCGGCCACGTTATCCCAGAACATTCTGCTGCCTCCTGATAAAAATTTCTATAGGCTGCTTCCTCTAAACACCCCAAAAAGGGTGCGGTTAGCTATCTCTAACAATAATACATCATACCATTCTATTTATCAATAACTTTGGACATATCCGAAGACTGCCCCGGGCTTTTTGACCCCTGCCTCATAATGTGTTATTCTTCCGTTGCATCAATAAGCAGAAAGAGAGGGTTTGATCATGAGTATATCTGAAAACTGTCTTCGTAAATACGCACAGCTGATCGTGAGGACCGGGGCAAATGTCCGTCCGGACCAGGTGGTATTACTGACGATCTGCGTGGAACAGCACGAATTTGCGGCTCTCCTTATGGAAGAATGCTACAAAGCAGGAGCCAGGAAAGTGAATGTAGACTGGACATACGATGTTCAGAAACGGCTCAATTATCTGTATGCCAAGAAGGATGTTCTGTCAGAGGTGCTGCCCTGGGAAGAGGCAAAGCTTAAGCAGATGGTAGAGGACCTGCCCTGCCGGATCTTTATAGTCTCTGAGGATCCCGACGCCATGAACGGTGTGGATCCCGAAAAGCTTTCCGATGTCCTGCAGGCGCGGGGAAAGGTGATCAAACCTTACAGAAACGCTATAGAAGGAAAGCATCAGTGGGTGATCGCGGCTTATCCTTCAGAGAAATGGGCAAAGAAGTGTTTCCCGGATGACGAAAATGCCGTTGATAAGTTGTGGGAAGCCATTCTGAAGACCGTGCGGGTCGCCGAAGATAATGATCCTGTCGAAGAATGGAAAAAACATACGGATTTCATCGAAAGCAAAGCTGCCTGGCTGAACGCCCAGGAATTCTCTTCTCTCCGCTGCAAGAGTGAAAACGGCACAGATTTTTCCGTAACGCTGATCCCCGGGGCAAAATGGGAAGGCGCCGGAGACGTCAACAATGAAAACGGGGCCTTTTACATCCCGAATATGCCCACTGAAGAAATCTTTACTACCCCCATGGCCGGAAAATGCGAAGGTACTCTGGTGGCCGTAAAGCCGCTTTCCTGGAACAGCCAGCTGATCGAAGACTTTTCCATCACGTTTGAAAACGGCCGCGCCGTATCCTGCAAAGCCGCGAAAGGACAGGAACTGCTGGAACGAATGATCAGAATGGACGAAGGCGCCGCCATGCTTGGCGAAGTTGCCCTCGTTCCAAAAGAAAGCCCGGTAAATCAGTGCGGCTTCCTGTTCTATGAAACACTGTTTGATGAAAATGCCTGCTGCCACTGTGCGCTGGGCATGGGCTTCAAGGAAGTTCTTCCGGGCGGCGACGATATGACCATGGAGCAGGCACAGGAACATGGGATCAATGATTCCATCATCCATGTGGACTTCATGATCGGCGCGGATGACCTTTCTATTGACGGTATCCGTCCCGACGGCACCATTGTACCGGTTTTCCGGAATGGGACCTGGGCTTAAGCCCGATTCAACACAATACCGGGCTTGATTCCGGAAAAATCGTCAGGAAATTTATACCACAGGTTAATTGCTTTCCCGGAAAATAAGAAGTACTATACTTTCAGAATAAACATACCGGAAAGGTTATCCGGTAAGAAAGGAAGATCAAAATGGCTGCATTCTTCATGTCGAGTTATTCATATGAACTGTCAGAGTCCCTGTCGCTGCTCGAAAAGGGACTGGTTCGTATGGAAAAATCCGGCAGGAAGCGAAGGGCAAATAGCATGCCCTGACCGGCTAATATGCAGACAGTGTAAGGAATATTGTCAGACAGCCGCCTGTTTCGGATTTTTCCGATGCAGGCGTTTTTTTGCGCGTAGCATTGAGCCATGCGCAGACAAGGCAGCGGTTTAAGCCCGATGAAATGAGGATTCGACTTCCCCCAGGAATACAGGCCCTTGTACCAGAACGGAATATGGATCCGGCTAAGGACCGGAGGTTTGAGGGTTCGAATCCCTCCAAGGGCACTTACGCGCTCATAGCCGAGTGGAACAGGCTGGCGGCTCAGGACCGTCGGATTCCCGAAAGGGACGTTCCGGGTTCGAATCCCGGTGGGCGCATTTGGAGGACTGCCGCAACGGAAGACGAGGCCGGTTCAAAACCGGTTTTCTGAGAGTTCAAATCCCTTGTCCTTCATTTACAACCGGCAGGAACATGCCGACCATTGACTACTTCATTGCGATGGCTGGGATCTTTGGCGTAAAGGTCGATGACATCATCCGGATCAGAATGGTGTAATCCTGCCGAAAAAAACTGAAAAAGTAAAAAAGATGGTTGACATCCTGGAGAGACCATGGTAGTATGCTTTCAAAGGGAGTGCCTGTCCCTCTGTTTTTGATGCAATAAAACGGAGATGGCAACTCCCTTTTTCGTGTTATTAGCGTAAAATCCCCGCAAGCCGGGAGTAAGGAGAATCATTTTCAATGTTACAGTATCGTTTATCCGCAGACAGAAATATGACCATAGATAAGACATTCGGCACGCCCGCAATGTTTATTTGTGATGCGGAAAACAAAGCCCTGGCAAATAAAGGGACAGACCACGGTACCAAGGCATGGAATCGGCTTTTCAGGCAGTCTTTGTATATCCCTATACGATCTTAGCGCAGAAAACAGGCACTCTCAGGCTAAGAGCAAAAAAGGATCTTAAGGACCGCTTGGAAGGGAAACCGGACAGGCGGTCTTTTTCTGTTTCCGGGCGGCAGCTCAATGGGACCTGAGCTAGTGCGGTCATTCAGCGCATGCCTGAAGAGCATGAGAACGTGGTTCGACTCCACGAGGTTCCACTTAAGCCGGAATGCTGAAACGAGCAGTTGTTACGGCGTGGCCTTTCACCTGTGCCGGCCGATCAGCAAAACAGGTGAACAAAACTAAACAGGGGTGAAAGAAACAGGCACTTCCTTCGCCCGTATGCAGGCATGGCGAAATTGGCGATCGCGCTGCGTTGCCAACGCAGAGAATGCAGGTTTAAGATTTCCGCTTCGATCGGTCCAAAACCGAGGTCCACTGGACCTCGCGGACCCCGCTGTCTGCTTCTATCTCGGTTTAGCTCAGGAGGGAGAGCGTCTGCCTTACAAGCAGAGGGTCCCAGGTTCGATCCCTGGAATCGAGACGAGAATTCTTTTCCCATAAGGCTCGGGGAGTCAACCCCGTTAACAAGGCGGCCGAAAGGGAAGCGATTGGTGCCGGTTTCCGGCATATGTGGGCATGGTGTGCAGGTTTCCGGTTCAAGTCCGGATGACGGCTTGCGGGTTAAGTTGGAGAGGTACCACGGCGGCCTCATACACCGCGTACACGGGTTCAAATCCCATACCCGCGATTTTAACGCTCCGTGGCACAATTTTGGTAGTGCGCCGGACTGTCGTCTACCTCGTGCGCGAGAAACGCGCGCGTTCCTCTTTTTGGCTGCGGCCGAGGGCTCAATTCACTCTGGTTACACTCTGCCGTCGTGGCGCAACGGAAGCGCAGCTGATTTGTAATCAGCCGGCTGCCGGTTCGAATCCAGCCGGCGGCTTTGCAGGATAAAAAACGGTAATCTTATGGCACCATGAACAAAACCTTCCCGCGGTGGTGCTGATTTCGACTGATTTGTTCAAAAAGGGTGGTTTCGGCTCTTTAAGATAAACCCAGTGATGGGGATAAAGGGATGAAAGTCCCGACTTGCCGCAAGGTAAGCCCAACGGAAAACCCATAAACAAGGTCCTGCCTTTCTGCCCAAGGGTGACTGCTGAGGGTATGGCAGGCCCGGGATCGGCGGTACATCGTCCGGTTCCTAACCTGGAAACAGGGGAGAAAGTTTTATGGATCTATGGTGCGAGTTGCGCAACAACAAGTGCTGTATTTATCTGCCGAAGGTTCCTTAAACCGAAAGGAAGGGACTAAAGGACAGAAGCAAGTCCGCAAGACGAGCAGGGCTGCGAATTCTGGGCCCTGTCCAAA
>JBGUOI010000125.1:0-10442 GCA_045118075.1 Porcincola sp.
TTGTATCCTGGTTCATCGTTATCGGGAACAACTATCACTTGCAGGCCTTCAAAGTGATTGACCAATGCCGTTGTCCAGTCGTTCGCACCGCCTGCCGTGACAGCCTGGAAACCGTCCTTAATGGCGTTTTGCGCGTCCTTTTCGCCTTCCGTGTAAAGAATTACACCTGAACCATCGCGGGCCGCCTGAAGGCTTTTGAAAGAGTATAGTGCCTTGTAATCCTGCCGGTTCTTTACCCTGAATTCAGAAACAAATCCTTCCGCATCCGTCCGGCAGTAACGAAATGTTTTATCACCATCCGGAAGTGATACCCTGGCTTTTGTGAAGGCGTATCCGTTTTCACCGGAATAATCATAGGCTTCAACAAACTTTGCACCTTTGAATTCACCATGCTTTCCCGGCCATTCTGCGAACTGCTGAACCGTTTTCCCGCGCCGGTTCCGTTCCGGCATGATATCGGAATACTGAAGGCCGACAGCATCAAGAATTGCTTTTGTCCCTTCCCTGCCGCACACGTGACAAAAGACAAGCGTCCGTCCATCGTTCCCGCGTGATAGTGTCAAGGAAGGTTTCTTTTCGCGGCCGCCTGCATGAACCGGACAATAGGCTTGTGCCGTGTCCTGTCCCTGGTGTGCTATCCGGAAGCGGGAACATACTTCTTGAAAGTCCATCATAAAACTTATTCCGCCTTGAAAGATTCAATGTGTGCCAGAAGAACGTCCTTCCGATACCTGGCCGCGCGGCCAATTTTCAGTTTTGCGCCGCACTGCTTTGAAAGCTTCTCCACCGTGGACGCGCCCAAATTGAAGGCCTTCACCGCTTCCGGCAGTGTCAGCAGGTTACAATCATCGCTTTTTTCGTATCTGGTTTTAATCAAAAATATCACCTTCCTTTTTTATGGGAAGGACGGCAGCAGCCGCCCTTCTGCATCGCTTCATCAAACGTAAAGCATCAATGCGCAAATCAGTTCTTTGATGAACGCCGACGTTCTTCCGATAACATCTTCCGAAAATTCACCAGTTTCATCATCTACAAGTTCCGTTTCGCCTTGTCTGTCCATCGTATTGAAAACGGCATCCATAAACCCGTTACCAATACTTGAAGCAAAAACGCAGGCAGTTCCCTGAACATCCCAATGCTTCTCATTTATCGAGTCGAAAATCACGTTCATGGAATCACGAAAATCTTCCTTTGCCTCTAGTACAACCTTGCGTTCCTTAGCAGTCATATAAAACCTCTTTTCCGTTCCATATCGGAACCAAAAATAAATGTGAACATGTTCTGACTTCTGGCCAGAAATCACTGAAAAGCCGTGTTTCATTGCGCTTTTCCGTCTTTTCGTGTACAATCATATCAAAGTAACTATGTAGTTCCAATACGGCTAATAAACGGATTTAGCAGGATTTTTTGAAAGTAAGTACGGGCGATAATACATAGTAAGAAAGGAAGTTGGTTATGCCTAGAAAAAAAGAAAAAGCGGAATTCAGCACCCGGACAAGAATACCGAAATCGCAGCCTGAATATAAGTTTGGGACAAGGCTGAAAAATGAGATGAAAAAGAAGGGAATGAAGGCTGCCCAATTAGCGGACAAAATGGGTGTAAGTATAGATACTGTTAACGACTGGCGGCAGCATTATACTTTCCCAAATGAAATGAACCTAGGCGAACTTTGCCGGATTTTTGCACCTTGTTCCGTTGATTATTTTCACGGAAATATTGATGAACCGTCTTATGATGTGAAGTTCATCATGGAATACACCGGCCTATCAGCGGACGCCGTTGAACGCCTTCACAAGCTTAAATATGATATTGACTTTGACAAAAGGGAAGAAGAACGCGACCGTGAATTATACCTTGAAGCAGTGAAGAAGAATCCGAAATCAGGCGGGTATGTTCTTGAAAGCGACCCGGAAGAAGTAAAGGCGCGGGACAAGGCTAAACTGAAAATGCAACTTCTTGATACCATGCTAGATGAAGATGAACTTCTTTCCTTGATGAGTATGTATGTTTACGGCGATATTCAGACTATTGCCTATTACAATAGCGAAAGGAAGCTTAAACAGGATATATTAGCCGGGTATATTATTGCGCATGATACAGTATCGGAAGGATACCGCATCAAAACCGCCTCCCTTATCCGGCCGCATCTTGCAGATAGAATAATTGACTGCCTGAAAAAGTATGCAAACGATAATGAGGATACTGTTCAACGCATCCGTCCAGAAATTCAAGGCGGGGGATTGATTGACGTATAATGTATCTCTCGCGAAATGCGGGAAAAAAGACTGCTGTCCGGTCTCCTGGTGTGCCTATCTGGAATAAAACAGGGGGGACGCGCGCGAAAATATCGGGAGTTTGCGGCCGCTGTCCGGTCTCCTGGCACCACTGGAAAGGATGAAGCAGGGGGACGCCTGGACAAATACCGGCAGCAGGCACAAAAGAACCGCCCGCATCCGTTAAGGATGAAGGCGGCCTTTCTGCTTAGACTGCTAGACCTTCAAGGCGATTCTATTGTATCATATTCGCAGTGAACAATGGGCGTTTGCAGTAAAAATGCAGTAAAATCGCATGAAGGCAAATTGCACAATGCCCGCAATCCGCATAAATAAAGGAACTTTGAAGTTAAATGTTCTTTATCATTTAAAGTTTTACATATTCCAGGTGGTGGAGGAGATCTGACCAGTATTTATGAGGGTTTCCTGGTATCGGAAAACGGAGGGGCCAATGTGGAAATGGATCCTTCTTCTTTTTACACACCGCAGCAGTTCACCCCTTTTATCTGGAATGAATCGTCCGGTGCTTTTCCGATCCCCTCAGAATAAGCCTTGTGGGAACCGATACATGGTCCTGCTTTGCGTCCGCATCCTTCATATGGCGCAGAAGCATCTCCATGGCCTTCTTTCCCATCTCTTTTTCTGACCGGTCAACAACCGACAGGGGAATCCCCACGATATTCAGCACATTGATATCATCAAAGCCGATCATGCTGATATCTTCGCCGGGTCTGATATCATGTTCGATCATATACCGGTATGCTCCCAGGGACATCATGTTGTTCCCGCAGAACACCGCTGTGGGAGGCTTCGACAGCGACATCAGCCTCTTCATGCATTTATAGGACTGATCTGCCATCTGGTTGCCATAGGCAATATACATTTCCCTGATCCTGATCCCGTTCTCAGTCAGAGCCCTCCGGTAGCCCAGCTCTCTCTCATAAACGGGACTGAGTGACTTCTCGCCGGCAATGATCGCGATGCGCTCATGCCCCTGCCTGATCAGTTCACAGACGGCTTCATAAGATCCCGCCTCATTGTCTGCCATCACCGTGTCCAGAGATTCTCCGCCCTCAATAAAGCGGTCGACCAGGACCACCGGTGTTCCTGAATTCTGATATTCGCTCAGTATCCGCCCGGTCCTCTCATCTCTGACGCCGGCAGCTGTGATCAGGATCCCCGCTACATTACGTTCACGGATCGCTCTCAGTATATTGTATTCTTTTTCGGCATCTTCGTTGGTATTGAAGATCAGCACCTGGTAGTGTTGTTTTTCAGCAACCCTTGTTATTCCTTCGATCAGTCCGTAGAAGAAGGGATTCTTCAGATCAGGAACAACAACCGCAACCACCTCAGACCGCTGAAAGCTGAGATCCCTGGCAGTCGCGCTCGGAATATAATTATGTTCCTGCATCACCTTCTGAACCCGTTCCCGGGTCTCCGGCTTTACATAGTCAAAATTGTTGATCACACGGGAAACGGTGGCGACAGACACCCCCGCCAGCCTTGCGATCTCCTTAATATTGGTTTTAGCAGCAATTCCCATAACCAGCGCACCTTTCGGCTGTTAAAATATCCGATTTCATTTCTCCGCTCATAATAATACCGCAAATCTTCCTGTTAGAAAATTGTTTTTTGAGCAGCAGTCTGTTCGGGTCGGCAGTGCATATCCATTTAAATATGCCATCCCAGGAGTATCTGCGCTATGCGTTTCAGGCGTTCTGTCTTTCCGGTAAAGATCCATTTTGTAAGGCGGTCTGTTGAGTGATGGATCCTTGTCGGATTGCCGACCGTAAGCATATTGCATTCCATCTCCGCAAAGCCTCCCGAATTGCCGTCGTCGTTGTAAACATGGATGGAGTATCCGGTATCTCCCTCGATCAGCGGCGGTTCCTCTGAATACATCGCGGAGGGATTATTGGGATAGCAGACAATGATCAGCACAGAAGAATCCGTATCGGAATCTGCCAGATAGCCGAAGCGTCCGGTCATGACAGCACTGCGGTAAGCGATCTTGTATCTGGAATCGCCGGTAATGCGCAGGCAGATGCCATTATCAGCCACCGTCTCATGGTCCCCTGCGGGCTCATAATGATCCGTCCCCCTGAGAGGTTCATACATGGGAATAAACAGAGTTCCCTTCGGACGGATCTGAAGAAGGTCCCAGCTTTCCGCAAGCACATCCTGATCGCTGGATACCTTCAGGTCGATCACTTCCTCCAGGCCGCAGTAAGACAGGCCTTCCATCAATTCCCGGTATGCAGGAAGCTTTCTGAGCGGATCAGGCGCATAGTGGATCATCCGGCTAAAATCGATGTGCATACTGCCTTCCACGGTATTATGGCTTTCGAGATCCAGACTCATGGATAAACGGATGCAGTCCTTCTCCCGGCTCATCCTGTAAGAACCCGGATCGATCGTTTTCGGCGTATCCAGCGTCTCACGGAAGCGGGAACGATCCCTGATATTAAACTGGATCTCCGGAGCGATCCATACACGGTCGCCGCCTATATTCCAGATCCCGTTATCGATCAGCTCTTTATAACGGTTTTTGTCTTTCACTGCATCCGGGATCCAGAAGATCCCCTCCGGATATAAATCCGAGAAGGGTCCGAAAATGTGTCCCCCATGCTCGCTGACGATCACCTTCCACCCGTCTCCGACCTCGAGGATCTCACAGTTCATCCCGCAGTATCTGAATACTTCCAAAATCTCATTCATATTCATATGATCTGTATCCTTTCTGCTGTATCCTATATTATCCGGACAAAAAACGCGGGCTGCCGGCATAGTGTCAGCAGCCCGGAAAATCCATTCTTTACTTAAGAAGTTCAAGTATCAGGTTCTGGGCAGCAATTCCATCATGCTGATCCACAACTCTGGTGATCGCTTCAATACCGACACGATCCACCTTGGATTTGATCAATTCAAAGGCATCGATGTTCGCCTGGCATTCCGCCCTGCATTCCTCGCGGATCGGGAACGTATCGAAGAAGACTACGCCTTCATAGTGATAGCGCTCCAGGAAATAGATGAATTCGGCGCACAGAGAAAAATTGACAGATCCGAAGATCATTCCGCTGTCCTTGTAGCCATATCCGTCATTCATATGAAGGCCGAACAGTTTTCCGCGGGATGCCGCAAGGGCAAGGCCGAAAGACGGCTCGTCATGCTTCATCAGCATATGGCAGAAGTCCAGCGTGCATCCGATATTCGGACGATCCACGCAGTCGATCAGGTACATGGTCATTCCGGTACTGTCGACCATGGCGAACTCACGCTCTTCATACGGCTTATATTCAATGGAGATCTTAATGTCCGGCGCATAATCGCAGACTTCCTGAATCCCCTCCACAAGGAGCTTCCAGCATTTCTCATAGTCCGTCTGGAACGCGTATTCAAATCCGTCATTTTCAAACCACAACGTCACGACCGATCCGCCGATCTCACGGCATACATCACAGCCTTCCTTGGCCAGGTCGATGGCACTCCTTCTCCTGTCCTCATCCGGGTTGGAGAAATTTCCCGTAAGCCAGTTTTTGCGCCAGCGAACAGCCAGTCCGTTGACTTTAAGAGGCGCAATATGTTTCTTCAGGTCTTCCAGGTCAAGGCCGGCAAAATGTTCCGGATAGTTGAATTCCAGATGGGTGATCCCGTTCGCGTTTTTATATGCATCGATCGCATCATAGACCGTCTGTCCCTTGAATACAAATGAGTTAAATCTTCCTGCGTAATTCATCCGTTTTCTCCTCTGTAGATCTCCATGACCTCCTCCAGTGTCGGCATGGCGGGCTGTCCGCCGGTCTTGCATACCGTCCGTGCGCTGCAGCAGGTAGCAAATCTGCCTGCCTCAAACAGATCCATCTGATTTACAATTCCGTAGCACAGTCCGCCTATGAAGGAATCTCCCGCTCCGGTAGATTCCACCGCCTGCACTTTCCTTGAAGGAACGAACTGCGTCTTTTGGCCGGCGCACACCACCGATCCCGCCTTGCCAAGCGTAAAGATGATGGCGGTTCCCAGTCTCTTTGACATCTTCAGGATCTCCCGCACGGCTGTCTCTTCAGAATCGATCTGCGTATTTCCGTAAAAAGAGGCTTCCACTTCGTTTACGATAAAAAGATCCAGCTTTTTCAGTGTCTCCTCCGGGAGCGCCGCCGCCGGCGCTCCGTTCAGAATGATATAGGCATTCTTTTTCCTGCACTCATCTATGGCATAGATGATCGTATCCAGCGGAATCTCGAGCTGAAAAACCACGATGGTCTCAGAATCGATCACATCGCCGAGGGCATCGATATCCGCTCTTGTGACACAGTCATTAGCGCCCCTTACTACGGATGCCCGGATCCCGCCGTCATAAAGCGACTGCGCAACAGACATTCCGCTGTTTCCCGGAACTCTCTTCAGATAATCCGTACGGACTCCGTACCCTTCTACCGTCTTCTTCAGAAAATCACCGCTGGCATCCTCACCTATGCAGCCTGCCATATAGACCGGAAGTCCCAGCTTTGCAGCCTGTACGGCCTGATTTGCTCCTTTGCCGCCGCTGCAGTATTCCACAGAATCCGCAAAGTTGGTCTCGCCCTCTTCGGGCAGTCTCTCCAGCTTCAGGCAGACATCATAGTTCAGGCTGCCTATAACCACTACTTTGTTGTACATTGCTCTCCTCCCGGTGTTCCCTGTCTGGTCTGTACCTACTGAATACATTTTATATTTCCAGATCAGCCACTGTCCAGTTTGGTCCATACAAAAGTGCCGGAACCTCAGGGTCCTCGCCGCCCTCCGGATGGGCGATCAGCCATTTATTCTTCGCCGTAAGAAGCCTGTCCTCCTCCGTCACCGGCACAAAACCCGGATCAAGAGGCAGATTAGTCTCTTTCGGAAGGAAGGTGGCATGTGCGTATCCTCCCTCCTGTACATGGCAGGCGCAGTAGTGAAGTGTCGTCGCATAAAACTCCACCGCCATGCCCTCTTTCACATAGAAGGCTTCCACCTTTCTGGTGTCATAACGCATGCCCGGCTCCAGGTCCTGCAGCTTTCCGACCATAACGATATAGTCGGTAGCGGCAATATTGATCTCCGATCCCCTGTGGTACTCCAGTCCGTTCAGGCTGTCGTTATGTCCCATACAATAGCCCAGCTCCGCCCCGAGCTGTCCATAGAAGCGGTTTTCAAACTCTTTGAACACCGGCAGTGCTTCCAGCTCGGGAGCACTGGCGACATATTCTACGGGACCGGGGATCGGTTTCTTTTTCATAAGGGCGATCACTCCGGAGAAATCATATCCTTCTATGATCCTTCCATAGACCGTGAATCTGGAGTCTCTGACATCATATACTTTCATGGCATCCTTCTCCGCTTAATGTCTGTTCTTCTTTCTCTTATCCAGATAATAATTCACGATCATGACGACCAGCAGCAGTCCGCCCCATACGATCTGCCTACAGGCATTCGGAATAAATGTGTACATATTCAGGAGCGATGACAGCATCTGGATGATCAGGACTGCGAGCACAATACCCGTGACAGATCCGCTGCCGCCCAGAGGACTGACTCCGCCGAGAACTGCGATCAGGATGGCCTGCATCGTATAGGTGGATCCGGTATCCGCCTTGGCGGAACTGTAGCGGCCCCACATGATAATGCCGGAAAGAGCGGCAAGCATCCCGCTGAACATATGCGTGCAGACAACGATCTTGAAGTTGTTCAGTCCGGAATAGGTTGTTGCCCGGTTATTGGTTCCGTACATCTTCATTTCACGGCCCAGCTTTGTCTTCTGTACGACCAGCCCGGCAATAAGCGCCGCTGCCGCAAAGATGATGATCGGGATCGGGATCGGACCGAACTTCATATTGATCATCGTTCCGAGCACCTTCGGGAAGCCGCTCAGCGTCGATCCTCCGGTCAGGACCACACCGAACCCCCAGAAGAGGGACTGTGTGCCAAGCGTGGCCAGCATGGCAGGAATTCCGAGTCCGGAGATCAGTACACCGTTGATGATTCCGCCGATCGCGCCGATAAGCAGTGCGATCACAAAACTGGCGAGGACCAGTCCGGCTCCTCCCTCTCCGTCTCCATGATAGAGGCGAAGGACAAACAGTCCGGCCACGATCGAAGAAAGATTGGCCAGATAAACCGCGCTCAGGTCGATACCGCCGATGATCAGCGCCATACCGATGCCGATCGCGAGAAGTCCGTACTCAGGGAACTGCCTGAACATAGCCAGGAAATTGTCGCCGTTCAGAAAGTTCTTTCCCTGCAGCAGGGAGCAGGCTATGAATACGACCACAAAAAGTGCGACCATGCGGGCAGCGCTGTTATCCAGGATTGTTTCCAAAGGCTTTTTTACAGTAGCTTCTTTACTCATTTCAGCACCTCCCTTACTGGTCAGACACTGCGACATGCAGTGTATTCTTGCGCGTCTTCTCCTGAACCGCAGATACGCCGGTACCGATGATGATGATCAGGCCGGTAAATACACGTGCCCAGACAGTCGGGATACCCAGAAGGATCAGGCTGTTCGACACAAGAGTCATCAGCGCCGTTCCAAGAACCGCTCCCAGTACTGAGCCCTTGCCGCCGACCAGGGAAACACCGCCCAGGACGCAGGCCGCGATGACATCCATCTCCATACCGATCATGTTGTTCGGATTGACAGTCATCATCATAGACGCACGGCAGACACCGATAAATCCTGCCATGGCACCTGAGAAACAGAAGATAAACATGCGGATCCCAAACACATTGAAACCGGCTCTTGCAGCCGCAACTTCATCGCCGCCTACCGCGTAGATCCCTCGGCCGAGCATGGTCTTGTTCAGGATGAACCAGCCGATCAGCACCAGAATAACCGCAAAAGCGAAATGAACAGGAAGATTTGAACTGAACCCTGTCTGGGCATTGGTTCCGGTGAGGATCTTTGCTCCTCCCAGCTCATACAGCGGGTATGTCAGCGGATACTCGGAGGATCCCAGGATACCCTGCATGACGCCGATCCAGAGAGAGGAGGCACCGAGGGTAACGATCATCGCGGGGAATTTGTATTTTGCGACGATAAAACCGTTCACTGCGCCCATGCACAGGCCCAGGGCCATGGCAACCAGGAAATACGGGATCGGGTTGGCGAAAGCTCCGTCCAGCTTCGTGCACACAAAATACATTGACAGGGACGCGATCGCAGGAAATGAACAGTCAACACCGCCCGAGATAAGGACCATCATCTCTCCTACCGCAAACATCATGGGGATCGTCAGGGAGCGAAGAAGGTCAACTATGTTGTTCGGCGTGAAGAACTGACCGCTCCGGGCCTGGATGATCAGGCAGAATGCAATCAGGATGAGCGCAACATAAAACTCTGTTTTCTTTGTCAGTCTCTTTAAACTCATCTTTGTCCCCCTCCTCAATACTCAACCGAAAGCTTCGAAAGGGTCTCTTCATCCAGATCCTTCGTCATTCTCTCGTCGACAAGGTGTCCGCGCCTCATGATCAGGACCCTGTTGCAGTTCAGAAGCACTTCGCGGATATCATCAGAGATGATGATCACGGCAAGGCCGCTCTCGGCAAGTTTTTTCGTCAGATTATAGATATCGTATTTTGCGCCGATATCCACACCGACCGTCGGCCCGTTCAGGATCAGGACCTTCAGGTCAAGGGCAAGCCATTTTGCAAGAACACATTTCTGAGCGTTTCCGCCGGACAGTGTTCTCATGGTATCCGCTGCGCTTCCTATCTTGATGGACAGTTCTCTGACCCAGCGGTCTACAAGGCTATCGATCGCATTCTGGTCCATCACCGGCCCTTTCCTGCAGTCGTTCCATCTCGTTACGGAGATATTGTCTGAGATGGACTGGTCCATGAACAGACCCATGACATTTCTTTCCGGCGGCACATATCCGATACCGTTGGCCATGGCATCCTGTACATTCCGGAAATTCACTTCTCTGCCTTCCAGGATTATCTGTCCGGAATCCGCCTTATGAACACCGAAAATGGTCTCTGCCAGCTCGGTACGGCCGGAACCGAGCAGACCGGTGATCCCGAGGATCTCACCTGCTTTAATGGAGAAGCTGCAGTCCTTGTAGCCA
Source organism: Porcincola sp. (assembly GCA_045118075.1). GTDB lineage: Bacteria > Bacillota > Clostridia > Lachnospirales > Lachnospiraceae > Merdiplasma. Next base: position 10,359 of record JBGUOI010000125.1, read on the forward strand.
TCCTTCAGGGACAGATTCTTTACTTCAAGGACGGTCTTCCCGCCGCTGTTCTCCTCATAGGAAAACGCTTCTTCTTCAATATCG
>JBGUOI010000126.1:0-4224 GCA_045118075.1 Porcincola sp.
ACTGGGATAACGGCTCCGGTCTCAACGTAATCTACGGCGAGGACGTGGTAAGGAAGGTGGCAGAATGATGGATGCAAAAGTAAAGGAACAGATCCTCAAAATCCGTGATACCGGCCTTACGAACATGTTCGATATCCAGGTGGTTCAGCGTCTGGCCTTCGATAGCGGCTACTTCGAGCTGGTCGTTTACCTTGAAGAAAATCCGAAGGAATATGTTCATTTCATCCTCTGCGGTGATGGTGAAAACGCCTGAAAAATACACATTTTTCTTTGATATATGACTTGCTATTATCTCCCGTTAGAGTGATATATACACTAACAAAAGAAACACACCTAAGACACGGAGGTAAAACCATGAAGAACATTTTCGAAGAAACCTACAGAACGGTCAGAGCAGCAAAGGAAGCCTACAAAGAGGCTGAAAACGAAGAAGCAAGAGACGCGGCAAGAGAAACCAGAAAGGCAGCCATTGATAAAATCGCAGATCAGGGCGACATTGTTTACACGATCTGGAGAGCTTTTGAAAAGACCAAGGACAATGAAAACGAAATCCTCAATTTCGACGATGTCATCTGGGATCGGGACGTTGAAGCGCTCACCGCCTGCATGAAGGAAAACGGCATCCGGAACTTCACCTACTCCTGCCGGGCGACCGACGCGATCGAAACGCTCTGGCTTTTCCAGAAAGCCGGCTGCGAGATCGGCGAGATGATCGAGGTCAACCTTCGGAAAAGCTTCCTCGAAGAAGGATACGAGAAAGCGCACGCCTTCAAGATGAGCATCCGCTAAGCGGCGGACGCCGGAAAGAGCCCCTGCAAGGGCTTTTTTCGTTCAGAAAGTCTTTGGATAAATACTTCAATTTCTGCAAGATATATGTCACTGATCCTATCACAAAAAAGGCGAAGAAAAATCATGGCGAGCTTCCGCAGTACTACGTAGAGAATACGCACCCCGCCATTATCGACAAGGAAACATTCGACTACGTGCAATCCGAAATTGCCCGGCGCAAGGAACTCGGATGCTTTGCGAATAAAGCCCTGACTCTGAATTGTTTCTCCACGAAAATAAAATGTGGACTGTGCGGACGGAGCTTTGTTCGATGCACAAGGAAGAACAAAGCAAAGATGAGCCTGCTTGGAGAGAAATACACCTTCTGGGCCTGTACATCCCATAAGAAGAACAACTGCCCCCGCTGTAAAAGCGGAATCATCCGCGAGGATGTGTTAAAGGAAGAATGTGCCAGGGTTCTCGGTATATCAGAGTTTAATGAGGACACTTTTGCCGAACGTGTAAAGCAGATTACCATTCCAAAGACCGGGACTATGATCTTTGAGTTTACAGATGGAAGCACGCTGGAGCATCACTGGCACAGAAATGCGAGGAAGGAAAGCTGGACGGATGCTCACCGAAAATGTGCGTCAGAATACCGGAAACGTCATCCATTCAAACGAGATGACATCACCTGTTTTACTACAAAAATCCGCTGTGAACACTGCGGCTGCAATTACAGGAAGCAGACCACAACTATGGCAGACGGACATAAAAACGCCTACTGGCACTGCGCTGACAAGAAAGATCATCCCGGCAAGAGTCTGCGAGAAGATCATCTTAAGGAAATCATTAATGAATTCCTGGGCCTCGATGGATTTGACGAACACGTCTTCCTTGAGAAGATCGATCACATATCTGTCCGGAACCTGACGCACTTAACCTTTCACTTCACAGACGGAAGCACGGTCGAGCGAGAATACGAATTCAGAAAAGAAGGCGTCAAATGGACAAAAGAACGGCGTGAGAAACAAACCAAAGCTATCTGCGAGATCTTTACGCCGGAACGCAAGCAGAAAATCAGTGAAAACATGAAGAGAATAAGGAGTGAGAAATATTGGAACAGCAAAAGAAAGTAACCACAATCCCAGCAACACGGACACGCTTCTCTTCCACCCCAATCACTGAAAAGAAGAAACGCAAAGTCGCAGGATACGCCCGTGTCTCAACGGACCACGATGATCAGTTTAGCCGCTATGAGGCACAGATTGATTACTACACGAACTACATCAAATCTCGTGACGACTGGGAATTCGTGAACGTATACACAGACGAAGGAATCTCCGGCACCGGTATCAAGAAAAGAATCGGATTTCAAACTATGATCGAAGATGCGCTTTCCGGAAAGATCGACCTCATCGTCACCAAATCCGTCAGCCGCTTCGCAAGAAACACCGTAGACAGCCTGACCACGATTCGAAACCTCAAAGATCATGGTGTCGAATGTTATTTTGAGAAAGAAAACATCTGGACTTTCGATGGCAAAGGAGAACTTCTGATCACCATCATGAGCTCCCTTGCACAGGAAGAATCGAGAAGCATTTCCGAGAACTGCACCTGGGGCCAGCGGAAACGCTTTGCTGACGGTAAGGTCAGCGTCGCATATAGCCGATTTCTTGGTTACGACCGCGGGCCGAATGGCGGACTGGTTGTCAATCATGAGGAAGCAAAAACAATACGAAAAATCTACCGGCTTTTTCTTGAGGGAATGACACCTTACGGCATCAGCAAAAAACTAATGGAAGACGGCGATCTAAGCCCGTCTCACAACACGAAATGGAACGCCGCTACAGTCAAGCGAATACTTTCAAATGAGAAATACAAAGGTGACGCACTGCTGCAGAAATCCTACACTGTTGATTATCTGACCAAGAAGACCAAAGTCAACGAGGGCGAGATCCCGCAGTATTATGTGGAAGGAGACCATGAAGCGATCATCGATCCAGCGGTTTTCGATCAGGTGCAGATTGAACTGGAAAAACGCTGCCCGGGAAGAAACCATCACAGCGGCGTTCACGATTTCTCCGGCAAGATACAATGTGGTCAGTGCGGCAGCTGGTACGGCTCGAAGATCTGGCACAGCACGGACAAATACAAGAAAATCATCTGGCAATGTAATCACAAATATACAGGTAATGAAAAATGCTCCACGCCACATCTCACAGACGGAGAGATCAAAACCGCATTCGTAAGCGCTGCAAACAAAGTGCTTGCAGATAAGGAAACGATTCTTGAAACATTCAGGATCATCAGGGAAACTACCTTTGACACAAGCGGGCTGGAAAAAGAACGTGACGCTCTCACCGATGAACTGAACGTGGTCGCCGGGCTCATTCAGGACGGCATTTACCAAAACGCTCATGTCGCACAGAATCAGTCGGATTACAACAAGGAGTATGAGAATTTAACTGCCCGCTACGATAGCGCGAAAGAACGTCTCGATGAAGTCACCGCTGAAATCCACGATAAGGTCTCCCGCTGCAAGGCTATTGAAAACTACCTCGAGATTTTAAGAAACAGCAAGGAAGCCATCACCGAATACGACCCGCGGCTTTTCCACAGCATGGTCGAGTTCATAACGGTCTACAGCAAGGATGACATCAGGTTTACCATGAAGGACGGGACGGAGGTCAAAGCGTAAAAAAACAGCCTGACTACCAGTTTACGATGCTGGCGGTCGGGCTGCCTCTTTGTACATAACCACACACTCAGCGTGCCTCGAGCCAGCTCTTTACCTCTCTGTATAAGTGGGCAGTTGGGACTGTGGGATTGCTATCAAATCTACTTGAAACCGAAGTTTTGCTATAGATTTCACTTGACACCGAGGTCTTGCTATCGGCGGAACTTGAAACCGGTGGTTTGCTATGAGTTGAGTGCAGTGATTTGCTGTTAACTACCGCCAAGCCAGAATCCTTTGCAAACAAAAAAATCGGAGCACCGACCATAAGTTCAATGCTCCGCAAAACTCATTATATTTGCTTATTGATTGATTATTTCCTTCACAGCTTCTGCAAGCAATGTCAGATATGATCCTCCAGCCAGTCCATAATAATTTCCGCACCGGTCGCATAGCCTCCCATCTGAGTATGGCACTGTGCCGTGCTGTCATCGTCGAACAGAATGTAATCCTTATTCCTGGCATTCGGGAGTGCGTCATAAAGCTCTTTCGCAGCTCCAAAAGTCATTTCAGCCGTACCGTCAAGGACTAAAACCTCACACTCCACCTTATACAGTATATTTGAGTTGTCATATTTTTTTAATTCATCTACGACCGCCTCTTCCGGCACACCATGCTTCCACGCATAATCTTCCAGCATGACATTCATAAACTTTGGGCGCATCTTCGGCGGCATCTTCTGTATCATTGCGAGTCTCTCTCCAATTCCCTTTCCCCAG
>JBGUOI010000127.1:0-3026 GCA_045118075.1 Porcincola sp.
AAAGTCGTCTTCCAGGGCAAGGTAGAGCACCGTGCCTTGCCGCACGTGGAAGCCCCAGAGAGGGGTTCCGGTGCTAACGTGATAAGCGATCTGCCCCATGAGGAAGCTCTTCCCCATCTTCGGAGCCCCGACGAAGAGGTACATTCCCCGGCAGAGCAGACCGTCTATGATCGGCGGCCTGCTTTGATACACGTTGTCAAAGAGCTCTGTCATGGATACAGTCTTGAGGTAGGAAGGGTCTGAAAGTCTGAGCAATTCACGCTGCCATTCCTCAAAACTCTTGATTTCTTCGGCTTCATCGGTTATACTATCGCCAGTACATTTTGTGAGTGATCGCCCGTCATCTGCGCCAACAGATGTGTTCAGGGTGGTCATTCTCATTTCATCCGTCATTCCGATCCCTCCTTCATTCCATACAGCGTCCGGGTGATCAGCTCGATGTTGTCCAGCAGCTCGTCCCGGAGCTCGCCGGCGGCCTCGATGCGCTTGAGTTCATCGAGAACGGCGGCAAGCTGGTTTCGCAGCGCCTTGTACACTCTCGGATTGCCCTGGACCACGATATCCCGGTTCATGCACCGGCGATAGCAGTATTCCTGCTTCGGCAGGCCGGAGAGCGCCACGGCAGCGTTGATCTGCTCGTTTTCTTCAGGCGATACCCGGAACCCCACTGTGATATTTCTCCAACGATTGTGTTCGTCTCTGTTTTTTGCTGACATTTTACAAATCCACCTTTCTGAAATCATTGAGCTTGCTCGCCATATCCGTCTGTGTGGACGGGAACAGGTGAGCGTAGTTATACGTGATATTGATGCTTTCGTGACCGACCCGATCCGCAATCGCTACAGCCGAATATCCCATGTCGATCAACAGGGAAATGTGGCTGTGACGGAGATCGTGGATTCTAATCCGCTTTACGCCTGCGGCGGCTGCGCCACGGTCCATTTCATGGTGAAGGTAGCTCTTTGAAACTTCAAAGATACGGTCGTTGTCTCCGATCCCATAGAGCTGCTTCATATAATCCTGCATCTCGTCCACCAGAAAGTCCGGCATTACGATATCCCGGACGCTCTTGGGCGTCTTAGGATCGGTTATGACGTCTCTGCCGTCGATCCGCTGATAGGATTTCGTGATTGAGACCGTTTTGCGCTCAAAATTAAAGTCTGTCGGAGTGAGCGCCAAGAGCTCACCCTCCCGGATGCCACACCAGTAGAGCATTTCAAAGGCATAGAAGGAAACAGGCTTGTCCATGATCGCAAAGGAAAACTTCTGATATTCCTCCTGCGTCCAAAAGAACATTTCCCGACTCCTGGCTTTACCCATGTTGCCAACCTTGGCCGCCGGATTCTCATGCAGCCCGTAATACTTCACAGCATGGTTGAAAACTGCGCTGAGCTGATTGTGCAGCGTTTTCAGATAGACCGGCGAATAAGGATTCCCGTTCTTATCCTTGCTGTTCAGCATTTCGTTCTGCCAGGCAATAACGTCTTTTGCCTGTATCTCGTTGATTTTTCGCTTCCCGAAATACGGGAGAATTTTCGTGCGGAGAATATGCTCCTTGGTATGCCAGGTGTTTTCCTTGATCCGGCTTTTCATATCTGCCGTATAGGTCTCCACGAAGCTGGCAAAGGTCATATCCAGATCCGCTTTCGTCTTGTTAAGCTGTTCACGCTCCCATGCCAGGGCTTCCCGCTTCGTCAGAAAGCCCCGCTTTGTCGTCTGCTTTCGTTCTCCCTGCCAATCGGTATAACGATAGTAGACCTTCCATGTGTTTGTTTTCAGTTCCTTGTAGACTGCCATTCAAATCACTTCCTTTCTCTGGTTTCGGTTGTGCCGTAGCAGGTCTTTTCCATAAAGTACTGCTTGTTGACCCGTCCGGCGATGGTTAAGAACCCTTTGTCCTTAAGCTCTGCGTTAAGCTTCTGAACGATCTTGTAAGCGTAGGACTTGGAGATTCCAAGCGTTTCTGCCACTTCGTCCACCTTCATAAAAGTGTTGCTCGCCATGTTTTACCTCCTTCCGTTCCGTTCTTTATTCAGTTGTTTTCTTTAGTGTCGGAATACTTTCTTGCCGCCTTCCGATTTGCCCGGGCGGATGTGCCATTACCGTGACACACGACGGTTGAAACTTAAACGATATTGTTTAGTTCTTGCTCATTATACTAAACGTATCTGTTAAAGTCAAGGGGTTTTCGAGAAAATCTTAAATATTTTTGCTTAATATATCCTTGACACTCTTAAACGCTTCTGCTATAATGTGCACAAGTACATATGTAGGAGGTTTTTCCTATGGCGATTGGCGAAAGAATACGCTTTATCCGCAACCTGCGGGGCATGACACAGAAATATCTTGGTACATTGGTCGGGTTTCCGGAGAAGACCGCCGATATCCGCATGGCTCAATATGAGGCTGGTACACGCACCCCGAAGGAGGATCTGACCAAAGCCCTGGCTGCTGCGCTCGATGTTTCTCCACTTGCTCTCAATGTGCCTGATATTGACAGCCTTTTCGGTATCATGCACACCTTGTTCGCTCTTGAGGATCGTTATGGTCTCGTTGTCGAGATCAAAGACGGGGAAATCCTTTTCCGCATTGACCCTCGCAGGGGAAAAGAGGCAGCCCAGCTTTCTGAACAGGTTTCCGCATGGGCAATCATTGCAGAGAAGTACCATGCCGGAGAGATCAGCAGAGATGAATATGACAAATGGCGCTATTATTATCCCGAGTACGATGACACACAGATCACCGCAAAAGTACCCTCGCAGGAGCTGAGCGATGCCATGGTTAAGGCGCTCAAGAAGAGACTGAAGGATTGACATCTTTATCCACTTCCTTTCCAGACAAAAGAAAAAGAGCTAACTGATCCAACAAAAATCAGTTAGCTCTTTATTTATGAGTAATGCTTAAAGTGTTGTCAAAACGTTGTCACGAGGCTTCTTGAAGCCTCAAAAACCCAGTATTTATGCGGGTTTGCAGCGTTTCGTGGATTATTCCCATTCGATAGGGGAGAAGTGGCTTCCTCTGTATGT
>JBGUOI010000128.1:0-2816 GCA_045118075.1 Porcincola sp.
ATAATACGCGCGGCATGATCGGCCCCGAACAGCTCCTGATGATGAAGAAAAATGCTGTTCTGCTGAACTTTGCCCGTGATCTTCTGGTGGATGAAGAAGCGGTTGTTGAAGCCCTCAGGGAGGGACGTCTTCATCGCTATGTTTCCGATTTCCCGAATACAACGACCGTCGGGAAGAAAGGCGTTATCCTTTCCCCGCACCTGGGTGCTTCCACTTCAGAATCCGAGGATAACTGCGCCAAAGCGGCCGTTACGCAGCTCAGGGATTTTATCGAGAACGGAAATATCAAAAATGCCGTAAACTATCCCGCGTGCAGCATGGGTGTCTGCCACAGCGCGGCGCGTCTTGCGATCTGCCACCGGAATATCAAACAGATGATCAGCCGCTTTACCGGGATCCTGTCAAATACGAATATTGCAAATATGAGTAATTCCAGCCGCGGAGAGTTTGCCTATACACTGCTTGATGTTGAAGATGCAGTCAGCGATGAGCAGCTCAAAGCGCTCAGGGAGACAGACGGGGTGCTTAAGGTCCGGCTGATCGGGCCGGCAGCTGCCGAGATTTAATGATTTGGAGGACATATGGCAAAGATACAGCCCTTCGCGGCGATTCGTCCTGCTGACGCTTACTGCGCCAACGTGGCGGCGCTCCCTTATGATGTCTACGACCGGAAGGAAGCCAGGGAATATGCGCTGGCACACCCGCTTTCTTTCCTGAATATTGACAGGCCGGAGACACAGTTTGAACCGGATCATGATATCTATGCCGATGATGTCTATGAAAAAGCATCGGAGATGATTCAGGAGTTCCTTGAAAAAGGAATCTTTGTTCGTGAAAAGCAGAAGGCTTTTTACTTGTATGAACTTACTATGAACGGCCGCTCCCAGACAGGGCTGGTGGTGTGCGCCGGCGTGGATGATTACCTTGACGGGACGATCCGCCGACATGAAAACACCAGGGCAGATAAAGAAGCCGACCGTATCCGTCACGTGGACCGCACCGGCATGCAGACCGGGCCGATCTTCCTTGCCTACAGAGCGATCGAGGAAGTAAGCGCTTTGATCACCCGCATAAAGGAAGAAAAATGTGATTTTGACTTTACAAGCGAAGACGGTATCCGCCACCGCGGATGGACGATCGCAGATCCGGAAAAGATCGGCTTCCTTCAGAAGGCTTTTGAGGACAGGATCCTGTATATAGCCGACGGACATCACCGTGCCGCTTCAGCAGTTAAAGCTGCCCTGATGCGGCGTGAGCGTCATCCCGGATTTGACGGCACCGAAGAATTCAATTCATTCTTAAGTGTCCTGTTCCCGGATAATGAACTGATGATCATGGATTATAACCGCATCGTGACGGACCTGGGAGGCCTTAGTCCGGAGGAGTTTCTGACGCAGCTTGAAAAAGTCTGTGAAGTCACTCAAAAGGATGCGATCGTACGGCCTGCCGGGAAAGGGCAGTTCGGACTGTACACAGACGGGCATCACTACCTTTGCTCATTCAGGGATGAGTATTTAAGCAGTGACCCTGTTAAAGGACTGGATGTTTCCATCCTGCAGGATCATGTGCTCGGTCCCATCCTTAAGATCGGCGATCCCAAGGTGGATGAACGGATCCTGTTCATGGGCGGAATAAGAGGCCTTGAGGCGCTGACAGGGCGGGCCGAAAAGGAAGGCGGGGTTTCCTTTGCCATGTATCCGACTTCGATCGGCGAACTGTTTCGCGTGGCGGATGCTTCCATGCTGATGCCTCCGAAATCCACCTGGTTTGAACCGAAGCTTCGGAGCGGTCTTTTTTTGCATGATATCGGACAGTGAAAGCGCCGGTGAGTTGTTTTTCAGACGGGAAAATGTTAAACTGAAATGACATTTTCCCGTTTTGGATTCTCATGGACCTGGAGGGTATGAAGATGAATGATAAACTGTATGAGATGATGGACTGGGCCAGAATTGAAGGACTGGTCTACTCGGAAGAGGATAATCCCCACGACCTTTTGGGGGCACATGAGACGAAAGACGGCGTCCTGATCCAGACTTTTATGCCGACTGCGGTCAGAGTGGAAGTCCTGGATAAACGCCGCAACGAGACCTATCTGATGGAACAGGAAGATGAGAACGGTTTTTTTGCCGTCCTGCTTCCGGAAAAAAAGATTCCCGTCTACCAGCTGCGTGTCACGTTTGATGACGGGTCAATAAAAGTGATCACGGATCCTTATCGATTCGAGCCGCAGATCCCGGTGAAAGTACTTGAACAGTGGGAAGCAGGTGTCTGTCAGGATATCTGGCGCTGGCTCGGAGCTCACCGGATCAGCGTAGACGGGACGGAGGGAATCCACTTTGCCGTCTGGGCACCGGATGCCATGCGCGTCTCCCTGGTTGGCGATTTCAATCTTTGGGACGGACGCAGGCTTCCCATGAAGAGACATCCGCAGTACGGAGTATTTGAATTGTTTATTCCGGGGCTTAAAGAAGGCTCCCTTTACAAATATGAGATCAAAGCCAGGAACGGCCTTACTTTCCTGAAGGCGGATCCTTTCTCTTTCAGGAATGAGATGCGGCCCGGAACAGCCAGCGTTGTCACGGACGGGGTAAGCTTTGAATGGGATGATGATGACTGGATGGAGAAAAGGGCTGCCGCCGAATCGGCAAGATCTCCTCTGGCTGCCTGCCAGATTCATCTTTCCGCGTTTCAAAAACCCGATGATGGGAGAGAGTTTTATAATTACCGTGAACTGGCTCCCATGATTGCCGAATATGTAAAAAATACCGGATATACGCATGTACAGCTGATGCCGTTGATGGAATACCTGCATGATG
>JBGUOI010000129.1:0-9348 GCA_045118075.1 Porcincola sp.
GCGGCAGCGGGCACGGAAGAACCGGCCATATCGCTGCCTGTGTGCTGGCAAGGCGCGGAATTAAAGACCCGATCGGTTATCTGCAAAGAAATTACTCGCCTAAAGCGTTCGAGACTGAAAAACAGGTCAATGAAGCCCTGGCGTATACCAGAAGCCTTCGGGCGGAGCAGATCAATGCCGAAGGGCTGGGCGAACATTTCTTTGAATATTATTCATACAGGGGAGGCGATCCCTACATCTACCTCAGCTTCAGCGAGTGGGATGATGATACAGCGCCCGAGACTGTCAGGATACTTAATGAAATGGGATACAAAGTCGCTTACGACAGAACGATCCTGGAAGGACGGCTCTGGAGCGGAAGCCGCTCAGATGCCATTGAAAACTGCAGTCTTTTCGTTACGATCAGAACTCCCTGTGAATGGGGGTCACATATCCGGGATGCGGACACTTCTTTCGCGGAACTTTTGGAAAAGCCCATGGTCTTTATCGAGATGAACATGAAGAATGCCGAGTATCTTATCGATGATGACGATTTTGTTGTCGGCATTCCGTCAGATCCTGATTTTGCTGATAAATGCCGGAAAGCTTTCAAGCTGAAGGGTATGCTTCCGTCTGCTGTTTCACCGGACGCTGCTGACGGCGAAGGCAGGCCGGTACGGCGAAAACTGTTCAAACCGAAGCGTGAGTGGGATCTGGGCGTCACCTATTACGAGCATTACGGAGACGGTGAACGAGCTTACAAACACGAAAGACAAAGAGACTGCAACCTGCGCACCCGGGAAGCCTTTAACTGGCGTCACGAAAGACTTGATCCTCCGTCCGACGAGGAACTCTACAGGGCGATCGGATGGAAGATCATCCGGTTTGATCTTTTCCCGAGAAGCAGCGGTCATGATTATTTTGGGCTCAACGAGGAAGACAGGGCATTCAGGCGAAGGCTCTGCAGTTTGGGAGGCAAGCGGGTGCCCGAGATCAGCCGGGAATATAAAGCAGCACAGAAGAAGATCGACGACTACTGGCGCGATTATCCCTATATGGATGAATTTGAGTATGTCGATTCGAAGTTCGACGACTGATCAGGAGATTAGTAAGGAGATGAGATGATGCCTGAGAGAAAAGAGATTCGAAAACGGGCCAGGCATGCCCTGCGGACACATTACTGGATCTTTGTGGCAGCCTGCCTTCTGGCGGCGATCCTTGGGACGGAATACGCTAATTCTCTTCAGATTTTCCGCCTGCAGAAAAGGAACCGGGAGAATAAAAGCAATGTGACCGCAACGGCTCTCGGTGCCAATGCTCCTTCCGGAGAATTTTCTGTCTTTAATGATATTATCAACGGAAACCTGGACGGCGCGATCGAGTCCGTGAAGCACAGGATGGATGTGTACACAGGAAAAGATACCTATATCGGGGACGTGGAACTTGGTCATTCGAGAGGAGTATTATCCTCCGTGGTAAATACCATTGCTTCAGGCCAGCTGCTGTTTAACCTGCTGACGCTGATCGACACCATTCTCGGATCGCAAAAGCCATCGGTCATAGTACTGTCAACGATTGGTTTTTTGCTTCTGCTTCTTGTCTGGCTGTTCATCGGCAATGTTTACCGTGTAGGATACAGCCGTGTCTTTCTTGAAGGCCGCATTTATCAAAAGATCCCGTTTTCCCGCTTTGTATTTCTCTACAGAATTAGAAGGCATGCCAAAGCATCGCGGACTATGGCGCTGTATATACTTCTTTCATACCTTTGGCTGCTGACCATCGTGATGTATCCGATCAAACGGTATGCCTATTTCCTGGTGCCATACCTGACGGCGGAGAACCCGGATCTTCCCGCTATGGAGACCATCCGCCTGTCACAGCGTATGATGAAGGGCCATAAGTGGGAAGCGTTTCTCCTTGAATTATCACTTCTTCCGTGGAGCCTGCTTTCGCTTGCATCCGGAGGAGCAGTCGGCATGCTGTTTGCCAATCCGTACCGGGAATCGGCGTTTGCGGAGTATTACGCGTGCATCCGGAAATTATCCATTGAAAACAAAGTGGAAGGCACGGAAAAGCTGAATGATCGTTTCCTGTTTGAAGTGCCCGGAAAGGAAGACCTTACCGGGGCCTACGCGGAGATCGCGAAGCTTTCCGAAACTTCCCGTCCGAAGCCGGAAGCGCGCACCGGGTTCTGGGGCTTTTTAGAGAAGTATTTCGGAGTCGTACCTTCGTATGATAAAAGGGAAAAAGATTTCCGGGAGTGGATGCGGACAGAGCAGACGATCGAGTCATACCGCGACGCGCTTGAAGGCAGGACTTATCCGACCCGGCTCTTCCCTATACCGGAAAGACAGAAGAGAAAGAAATCGGAGGATGGCGGATATCTGCGCCATTATGCACTGACATCGCTTATCCTGCTGTTTTTCATCGGCTGTGTGTTCGGCTGGACCTGGGAAGTGGTGCTGCATCTTCTCCAGGCAGGTGAATTTGTAAACCGCGGAGTGCTTCACGGGCCGTGGCTGCCCATTTACGGCGGAGGAATGCTCCTGATCCTGGTGGTTCTTTACCGTTTCAGGAAAAATGCATTTACTCAGTTCTGGCTGATCGTTGTGCTGTGCGGAATCGTTGAATATATGACATCCTGGATCCTGGAGCTGCTTCATGACGGACAGCGCTGGTGGGACTATACCGGATATTACCTTAACCTGAACGGACGAATCTGTGCAGAAGGTCTGCTGGTATTCGGTATCGGCGGAATGGTGGTCGTCTATACGATCGCGCCTTTGATCGATGACCTGCTCGAGCAGGTGAAACAGAAGATCCTGTGGCCGATCTGCGCAGTTCTGTTAGTTATCTTTGCGGCGGATGTCGTGTATTCCTCCTTTGTTCCCAACACGGGAAAAGGTGTCACGAAATCCAAAACGAGTTCGATACAAAATGAGAAAATGTTATTATAAAAAACTAAGGAAAACTGATCATTTTTCTGCGTGGATATTTTCAGATATCTGCGTATATCAGTGCAGAGCATCGTACTGTTACTTTTAAATAAAACGACAGGCATCCATGCTTTAAGTAAGTTTTCTTTTTAGAAAAGAAGGAGGAATACCGTGGCAAAGAATTTTGATGAGAGATTGGCAAATATCAAAGCTGAACTTGAAAATGTGAGCAAGAAGGCCGCTGACGTGTATGGAGATACACAGGCTGCATTTGAACTTGGACAGGAAGTTCTGGAAGCTAAATTAAAAGATGCCAGAGGTGATGCTGTCGCGGCTCAGGAAAGGCTTCGCGAAGCCGGCGAGGAGAGCAGGAGTCATCTTTCCAGCCAGGTGATCAAAGCCCAGATGAAGCTTGAGGCGAAGATCGAAGACTTCAGGAACACTCGTGACAAGAAGAAACTGGAAAAGTACATCGACAATCATGTACTGTACATGGCGGATCTGTATGATACGATCACCTATCTGCTTATCGATGCCGAGCTGACGGCGATGGAGACATTATCAGCTGTCGAGGAATACAGACAGCGGTTTGGCGAGCCGTATGACGAAACGGATGTGCCGGCAGCAGAAGAAACTGATGAAAAAGCAGAAGTATAACTGATATCGTGAGTGATAAAAAATTTAAATAAAAGGTATTAAAAAGGGCTGCTGCATTATTGAAAATGCAGCAGCCCTTTTCTGACTCTTTACCGGAGTGATCCGGTTATTTTTTTATACTCATCTTTTTCACCGTATAGACAGCCAGCGCTATGGAGAAGATAAATCCGAATACAGCTACGATCGGCATGCCGTCCGAAGTCTGCGGCTGGATGTTTGTCAGGCACAGGATGCATGATCCGAAGAATATAATGCAGGCAAAGAAGGCAAGCGTTATATCCCGGACCGTCTGGGACAGATGCTTTTCAAGCTCCTGGTAACCAGTCAGTTCAAGATTGACCTTCGTTCTTCCCTTGATGATGCCGTTTAATGCATCAGCGGCAAGTCCCGGAACTTTGGCGGCTTTCTTGCCGACGGCGAGAGCATCTTTGCTGACATTGAGCAGCGTCTGCTGCATGTCAAAACTCTGTTTTGCGCGTTCCATCAGTTTGTCCGTGATGATCTCAAACAGATTGAGTTCCGGACAAAGCTGTTCCATGACACCTTCGATCGTGGCAATGGAGCGGATGAGCATGGTGTACTCGCCGGGGATCTTGATCTCGTGCTTGCCCATGATATTCGTCAGGTCTTCGAGCAGCACTGCGGTATCGAGCTCGTCGAGATTCGTAACGGACATATATTTCTGAATCATCGCATCCAGGTCTTCCGTCAGTTTCGCCCGGTCTGTATTGGGAGAAGCGGCGCCCATGGTCATGGCTGCGTTGACAAGGGCTTCGGTGTCCTGCTCGATGATCGACAGGATCAGATCCTGGATGACTTTAATATTGGCATCGGTCAGATGACCGATCATGCCGAAGTCGATCCAGTTGGGGATGCCCTTGCTGACCATCAGGTTGCCCTGGTGGGGATCAGCGTGGAAGGTACCGACATCGAGAACCTGGTGAACATAGTTGTCTACGATCACGGATCCGATCTCATTGGGATCATAACCGTCCTCGATCAGGCGGTCTCTCTTGGAGACGGAATAGCCATCCACGTACGTCATGGTCATAATGCGCTCAGTAGTCAGTTCAGGGAAGATCGTGGGACAGCTGATCTTTGTCTCATCATCAATACAATTCTCTTTAAAGAAGATCGTATTGGCGGCTTCCGTCCTGAAGTCCAGCTCCTCGTCGGTGACTTTTTCAAGCTCTGTGATGACAGACATAAGGTCTACCGATTCGGTGTTGTCTTCCTTACCTTCATTGACCACAGCGATACCTTTGGCAAGCTTCTTGAGCAGGATGAAATCCTGGCGCATCATATCCGCGATCAGCGGACGCTGCACCTTCGTAACAACCTTCGTCCCATCAAGGAGAGTGCCACTGTGCGCCTGGCCGATGGAAGCGGATCCGAGCGGATCATCATTGAATTCGCTGTAGATCTCTTCGATCTTTTTGCCGGTTTCCTGCTCGATCACGGCGCGGGCAACCTGGCTGTCAAGCGGCTGGACATTCTGGCGGAGCTTTTCCAGCTCTTTGCAGTAACTCTCCGGAAGCATATCCACACGGCTGGACATGATTTGGCCGATCTTTACGTAAGTCGGGCCCAGATCCTCCAGGGTGGTACGAAGTTCAACCGGTGTAAAACCGCCGACATAGAAATTATGTTTTGCAAAGATAGCCAGAATCTCGGCTCCGCGGGTCTTCTCCTTACGTTTCATGGAGCTGATATCCTTGGAGAGCATGTTCTTAAGGTCGCTGCTCATCTCCCTGGCACTTTCCCTGAATTTCACCTGGCTTGCCACAACGGAATTTTTCAGCTCGATTCTTTTCTGCCTGATCTCTTCCTGACGCATTTTACGGATGGCCTTATTACGGCTCTTCATCTCAAGCTGCGCGGCTTTGATCTCTTTCTCCTGCGCCTTAAGTTCCTCTTTAAGATCTTCACGTTCTTTCTTTATCTTTTCTGAGGTCTTTGCGTTGTTTTTTTCTTCCATATTTTCGGTTGTGTTCTGTTTTTCTTTATCTGCTGCCATCTGCTTTTCCTCCCTTACTCACTCTTAATGGGCCAGATCCAGATGAGGCGCAGGATGCTCACCAGAGAAGAGAACAGTATCATGAGCCCAATAACTCTAAAGAACGGTCCAAAAGATTCCCACCAGGGGTTTAAAAGAATAATGACTCCGCAAACGATCAGAGCGAGCGCAAGGATAACCAGTATCCACCATCCCTTGCGGCCTGAGCGTTTCGCGTAAACAAAAGCATTGATAATATCCCAGATTCCGATCAGGATCAGGAAAATACCGAATATCCAACCAACCGCAAACAGTGAGTTGATCTCGAAGACAAGAACGATAAATCCGACAATGCCCACGACCAGCCAGCCGGTCAGGTAGATGTAATGGATCAGCGCCTTATTGCTGCCCAGAAAATCCAGGATACCGATGATCGAAAAGACCAGCAGTACGGAGCCCATCAGTCCGATCATGGTCTGGATGTAATCCTCGGGACACAGGACCATGAGAATGCCGAGCACGATCAGTACGATCGAAGACATGATCGTGCTGCGCTTTAATTTACTCAACTCCTGAAAAACCATGTTTGTTCCTCCTGTTCAATATCATATTATGGCTTATATGTTATTACACACATTTTATTATAATACCATTATTTCGCAGAAATGCCTATCTGTTTCAATAATTTTGATTTTGAAAAGAAATCTTTTTGTTTTCCGGAATAAGAAACCGGAGGAAGCGGTGTAAACATTACTGACACATACTGCCGTATAGTGTTATAATCTTGATTAAATGAAGGATAACACCCAATTTACAGAGATACTAAGGACGTAGGCCCTATGAAAAAACATTTTAAACTGAGCCTCCTTATTCAGATCGATATCCTGATCGTAGCATGCGTCATTATCATCGGCGCTGTTACGTTTTTCTCTCAATACCGGATCTCTGTCAACGACCGGCAGAATGCAGTCAAAACATTTGTTACTGAGGTAGCTGAAGAGATGAATGCAGCCGTGAAGGAATATCCCGCTTACAAATGGCTGCTTCGCTATTGGTATGAAAATGCGGATAAACTGGATATCGAATATGATGTAGACTACAGAACCGGGGTAAGGACCCCCCGGAAGATAAGACGTTTTATGCTGCGTCATCCCGACATTCTCCTTAAGTATGCGACGGCTGAGCAGATAGAATCTCTGCCGGCAGAGGATCAGAAGATGTATGCGGAGATCGTCTACTCATGGCTTCTCACGCGCATCAATCAGATCAAGCAAAGTTTTGATATTTCATTTCTCTACTACGTAGTGACAGATTCCGACGCTTCGGAACATCCGTACGAGACGCAGTTCTTTCTTTTGAGCGGCGCAGATCACGGATCCGTACGCGGGAGAAGACATAATCAGGTCTACACACTTGGCACCGTGGTCGATATCACGGGAGCGGAAGATCTGCAGAATGCCATGCGTGATGCTGTGGAACTGGCCCGCCGTGAAGGTAAACACGGAAATAAGAAGCCGACTCTTGATGAGAGCGGTGAATATGTGGATGTGTATGTATTCCTTGACTGGATCGATGTTCATCCGGTGCTGACGGGAATGTCATTTAATATCAAACAGATGCAGAAGGAAGTAAGGACCCAGATGCTGTTCGGATCGCTGTATGCGATGATCTATCAGTTTCTTCTTCTGCAGGCTGTTATGCTGTTCCTGTTTGCGTTTGTGATCCGCCCGCTCACCAGAGTCCTGCAGAATATTCGTCTCTACAAGGAGACAAAAGATGGTGCTCAGGTAAGGGATAATCTAAGTTCAGTAATTTCCGGCAGAGAAGCGGCCATCATCCGACATAATGAGATCGGGCAGCTGGTGGAGGACTTTACAGAACTGACGGAAGAGATCGATGATCACGTAAAAAGGATTGAAACGATCACTTCCGAGAAGGAGCGTATCGAGGTCGAACTGCAGCTGGCATCGGAGATCCAGACACAGATGCTTCCCGCTTCAAAGCCGGAATTTCCGGGACACGCAGATTTGGGCCTTTATGCGATGACCCAGCCGGCAAGGGAAGTGGGCGGAGATTTTTACGATTACTACCTGATCGATGATGACCACCTGGCCCTGGTGATCGCGGATGTTTCCGGAAAGGGAGTGCCGGCTTCTCTGTTTATGGTGATCACCAAGACCCTGATCAAGAACAGGGCGCAGATGGGAGAGAGCCCGGGTGAGATCCTGTATCATGTCAACAACCAGCTGTGCGATGAAAATGAAAAAGACTTCTTCGTAACCGTCTGGATGGCCATTATCGACCTTCGGACCGGAAAAGGCATCGCCGCCAACGCCGGACATGAGCACCCGGTCCTGTGCAGGGCGGGCGGCTCGTTCGAACTGGTGAAATATAAACACAATCTGGCGATCGCCATGCTTCACGATATTTCTTTCAAGGAAAATGAGTTTGAGCTTTATCCGGGAGATCGGATCTTTGTTTACACTGACGGTGTACCGGAAAGCATGAATCCAGATAAGATCATGTTCGGAACTGACAGGATGGTGGAAGTGCTTAACCGTGATCCGGATGCTGCCGAAGAGGAACTGGTCGGAAATCTTCTGGGTGAGATCAACAATTACTGCGACGGAAGTGAACAGTTCGACGATATCACCATGTTATGCTTCCGATATAAGGAAAACGGAAAAGAGACGTGAAGAGAATAGATGACCTGAACAGTCCTGAACTTGATATCTATATAAGACTCAATGAAAATCAGCTGCGCCGGGCGTATGAACCGGCGCCGGGGCTGTTTATCGCAGAAAGCCCGAAAGTGATCGAACGGGCACTGGATGCCGGCTATGAGCCGGTCTCTTTTCTTGTCTGCGAAGATCTTCTTTCAATCAATGCCGAAGAGGACAGGGGAGATCCTGATCTTCCGGAAAGAGAAAGAGGAAGGCGGATCCTTGACCGGTGCGCGGATACACCTGTTTATGCGGCGCCAAAAGAAGTGCTGGAAAAAATGACCGGGTATCACCTGACTCTCGGCATGCTCTGTGCCATGAAACGGAAGGTCCTGCCGGCTGCCGAGGATATATGCTCAGGCTCCCGCCGGATAGCAGTCCTTGAAGATATCGTCAACCCGACAAATGTAGGAGCCATCATCCGAAGCGCAGCAGCCCTTGGCATTGACGGAGTCCTGCTGACAAGCGGGTGCAGTGATCCGCTTTACCGGCGCGCCGCGCGGGTGAGTGTGGGGACGGTCTTTCAGGTTCCGTGGACCATAATGGATAAAAAGGCGTGGAAATGGCCGTCGGAGGGTCTTCAAAAATTAAAGGAATTCGGATTTGCAGCGGCAGCCATGGCGATTGAAAAGCAGAGCATCCCGATCGATTCGAAGATCCTTTCGTCCTGTAACAAACTTGCCCTGATCCTTGGGGCAGAAGGAGAGGGGCTTTCGGATGAAACGATCAAAAGCTGTGATCATACCGTAATGATCCCCATGGCCGGAGGGGTTGATTCTCTGAATGTCGCAGCCGCGGCTGCGGTCGCATTCTGGCAGATCGGCAGACAATAATCATATAACTAATTTACGAAAGGATATTGCCGGATGTTTGTTATTCTTACTTTTCTTTTCGGCTCTTACCGAATGTCCGAGATCATCCTGGAAATAATGTTCTCGGTCTCTCTGGTGTTCTTCTTTAAAAAATGCGCGGTCAGACCGATCTGGGCATTTATTCCGTTTGCGAGGGCCTTTTTCCTCGGAAAATGCGGCGACTGTAAACCCGAAGGGAAAGCGGT
>JBGUOI010000130.1:0-30364 GCA_045118075.1 Porcincola sp.
CATATTTGCCGAGGGTGGTGTCAAGCTCCATACCGCCGATGAAAGCGATCGTGCCGGTCTCGGACATCAGTCCGGCCATAGCACCTGCGATCCAGCCGATCTGCTGGGCATTGGGAAGCATGGATGTCACGTTGCCGTTAACAGCCTCACCGGGAGTAGTCTCAGCGCCGTTCAGGAGCGCAAATGCGATATCCGGGTAATCCTCTGCTGCCTGGAGAACAGCATCGGTATACTGATTGCCGGGTGCATAGATCATGTCAACGCCGAGCATGCAGTAGGATGCGATCGAATCATAGTACTCATTCTGGCTGATGTTGTCGGTGCACTCGTATTCCCAGCCGCGTTCTTCGCAGGCCTGGACCATAGCATTGTAGCAGGCTGTTCCCCAGCCGCCGTCATTGATGCTCGAATCACAGATCATGGCGATCTTCCTGGGCGCTTCATCTGCTGCTGCCGCCATCGGAATGGCACACACTGCCAGTACAGCTGCCGCTAAAACAATTCCTTTTCTCATTCGTTGCTCCTCCTTATCCGGAAAATGTCTCGTCTGCCGAATTCCGGCTGCCGGCAGACTGAAAGTTCTATTGCCGACAGAGAGCTTCGAACATCCTTTGCCTCTTCTCTCTGTTTAAGCACATGAATGTTTTACAGTTCCTCTTTCCTGTACGGCTTGCCGGCCGCCTTGGGACCGGATTTGCCAGATCCGATCACGGTCAGAGCGATAACGGTCGCAATGTACGGAATCATCTGGAAGAACTGATAAGGTATCCCGACACTGGCCACCTGAAGGCGGATCTGCAAAGCATCACAGAAGCCGAAGAACAGGCAGGCCGCCAGGATGCCTCCGCCTGACCACCTTCCGAAGATCACCGCAGCCAGCGCGATGAATCCTCTTCCGGAGATGTTGCCTTCGGTATAGGTGTTGGAATAGCAGGTAGTCAGGTAAGCACCGCCGATACCTGCCAGCGCCCCGCAGATCACACAGGCCAGATATTTGGTCCTGATCACGTTGATCCCCAAAGTAGCCGCTGCCTTCGGGTTTTCCCCGACTGACCTGTAGTTTAATCCGGCCTGCGTCTTCTTAAAGAAGAACCCGGTCAGGATCACCAGTAAAATCGCCAGATAGACCATAGGCGTCTGTGAAAACAGGAGCGGCCCCAAAAACGGGATCTGCTTAAGCAGCGGAATATTGACCGTCTTCATCAGCGTGATCTGGGAAAGATCCGATCCGGAACCGAAGAAGATCCGGTATATGAATGATGCCAGAGCGGGCGCCAGGATATTGATCGCCATGCCGTAAACCGTGTGGTTGGCACACAGCGTAACGGTAGCGAACGCATAGATCATATTGACAGCAATACCTACCAGAGCGCCGCAAAGAATGCCGACCCAGGTGCTGCCGGAGATAAAGCAGGTAAGAAAGCCTACCAAAGATCCGATAGCGGCCAGGCCTTCAAGACCGATGTTGACCATGCCCGCACGCTCGGAGTAGAGCTCTCCAAGCGCGATCAGGAGCAGGGGAACTGCCATTCTTACGGTAGCCAGAAGGAGGTTCGATACAAAACTCATACTGCCCGCGCCTCCTTTCTCCCGAAAAACCGGCCCATAAATGTGGTAAATCCAGGCAGCTGCGTAAGGGCCATTCCTGCCACCGTAAAGACGATGACCAGTGCCTGAATGATATCGGATACGCTCGTGGGCACCCCGGTCGCCGCCTGCATGGTGGTCGACCCGGTCCGCAGCGCCGCAAAGAACAGGGCAACAAACATGGTCGCGATCGGATTAAGCTGTCCGATCAGAGCCATAGCCACCCCGTCGAAGCCATATCCGCTTGCGAATCCGTTGATCAGTCTGAACTGGGTCCCGAGCAGTTCTCCGGCTCCGCCAAGACCGGCTACGGCGCCTGAAATGATAAAAGCACTCAGCAGGTAACGCCTGACCGGATAACCGTTGAAGCGGCTTGCCGTCTGGTTGAGGCCGACCGCCCTGAACTTAAATCCGAGACTTGTCCAGAACAGGAAATAGTAGATCAGCAGGCCGACCACGATCGCGATCACAAATCCCCACGTCACCCTGATTCCCGGAACGATCCTGGCCAGCTGGCTCTCTTTGGGGACCTGCGCCGTCTGCGGCACGGAGCCCTCGCGAAGCCAGTTGGTATAGACCACTCCCATCAGAAGCGTCGCAATGTAATTGAACATGATCGAGATGATCATTTCATTCTGGCCGCGTGTGATCTTTAAGACACCGGGGATCGCCCCCCAGATGCCGCCGGCGATCGTACCGCACACAAGAGCGACGATTACGGCCGGAATACCCGTGATTCCGAGTTTGAGCGAGACAAAACACGCAGCGATCGACCCCATGATGAACTGGCCCTCGCCGCCCAGGTTGAAAACGCCGCAGCGGTAGGCAAAGCAGGCGCACAGAGCGGTAAAGATCAGCGGGGTCGCCCGTGTGAGCGTCGTCCCGAAATTCTGTTTTGTTCCGAAGGCGCCGAGCACCAGATATTTCACCGCGGTGAACGGATTTGCCTTTAAGAAAGCCATAATGATCATGCCGATCAGGATGGACAGCAGGATAGACAGAACAGGAACAAAGATATTGACCAGGTTTTTTCTTGATTTATCCATTGTCCCCTCCTTCCTAACGGCCTGTCATCGCCAGCGAAATCTCATCTACCGGCGGATTTTTGCCCGAATACTCTCCCATGATCTGTCCCTCGAACAGGACCAGTATCCGGTCTGAGAGCTCAAGAACCTCATCAAAGTCAGCACTGATGAGCAGTATGCCTACTCCCCTGTCCCTGGCGGCGATCATCTGCTGCCAGATGAACCGGGTAGCCCCGATATCCAGCCCCCTGGTCGGATGAGCCACTACCAGCAGATCGGGCTCCGCCTCCATCTCGCGTGCTAGGATGACCTTCTGCTGATTGCCGCCCGAAAGCGACCGGACCGGCTGGGAAGCGCTGCGGCTCCGTATGTCATACTTCTTTATCATTTCTTTCGCGTAGGAAAGGATCTTCCCTTTCTTGAGCAGTGCGCCGTGCAGCGAGCTGAACTGATCTGTTCCCACTTTTCGCAGAACCAGATTGTCCGCTATGCTCATATCTCCCACCAGGCCCTGAAGGTTCCTGTCCTCCGGGACGTGGGCTGTGCCGTGAATAATAAAATCATTCGGGTCGTAGACCGAGATCCTGCTCTCGCCCAGATAAAGCGTTCCTTCCTCCGGAGTGATCACCCCGGTCAGGACCTGGGCAAGCTGCGTCTGACCGTTCCCGTCCACGCCCGCTATTCCGACGATCTCACCGCTGCGGATCATCATGGAGATCTCATTGAGCCCGTAATGTTTTGACTCTTTGCGATAGGAAATATGATCAAGTTTTGCCACGGCTTTTCCGTCGGAAACCACCTTTTCGAAACTTGACGGCGTCAGGTCGCGGCCGATCATCATATTTGCCAGTTCCCGGGCATCCACGTCTTCTTTTCTGACTGTTGCGACAGCCTCTCCGGCGCGAAGAATCGTGATCCGGTCGGACACATGCATCACCTCGCGCATTTTATGGCTGATAAAGATGATGCTCTTTCCCTCCTCGACCAGCTTGTGCATGACGTTATAGAGGCCTTCCACCTCAATATCCGTCAGTGCGGCAGTCGGTTCATCCAAAATCAGCAGCTGCGCGCCGCGGTAGAGTGCTTTGAGGATCTCCACCCTCTGCTGTTCTCCCACGGAGATCTCGGTGATGTACTTATCAAGGTCTATCCTAAATCCGTAGCGCTGTGCCAGCTCCTGTATCTGAGCCCGGCGTTTTTCCCGGTCGATCACGATTTCATTTGTATTCGTATCCCCGAGGATGATGTTTTCAAAGACCGTCATGGCGTCCACCAGCATAAAGTGCTGATGGACCATGCCAATTCCTTTGCTCACCGCATCGTTGGGAGAATGAAGATGCACTTCCTGCCCTTTCAGGAAGATCTTTCCATCGGTCGGCTGGTACAGACCCACCAGGATATTCATCAGGGTCGATTTGCCTGCGCCGTTTTCTCCCAGCAGGGTGTGGATCTCGCCTTCCTCCACGGTCAGGCTGATTTTCCTGTTTGCATAAAAGCTGCCAAACCGTTTGCTGATTTTTTCGATTCGAAGAAGCTCACCCATCTTAACTCCTCTCCAGCGCCTGTGACAGATCAGCGATCAGATCCTCCTTATCCTCCAGTCCGCATGAAAGGCGGATCAGTCCTTCCGGAATTCCGGCGGCTTTAAGCTGCTCGGAGTTCATCTGCCGGTGTGTGGATGTGGCGGGATTGAGGCAGCATGTCCTCGCATCAGCCACATGGGTCTCGATCGCAGCCAGCTTAAGTGCCTTCATGAATCGCTGGGCGGCCTCTCTTCCGCCTTCGATCTCGAAGGAAACAACGCCGCATCCTCCGTCCGGCATATATTTCATGGCAAGTTCATGCCACGGATCCGAGGGCAGTCCGCTGTAGCTGACCTTCAATACTTTCGGGTGTTTTTCCAGGAATTCAGCGCAGGCCTGCGCATTGGCCACATGCCGGGGCATCCTTACATGGAGCGACTCCAGCCCAAGGTTCAGGATAAAAGCATTCTGCGGGGACTGGATGCATCCGAAATCACGCATCAGCTGTGAGGTGCACTTGGTGATAAATGCCCCGCCCTGACCGAATTTCTCCGCATAGACGATACCGTGGTAAGATTCATCGGGCGTTGTCAGGCCCGGGAAACGCTCCGCGTTCGCCATCCAGTCAAATTTGCCCGAATCGACGATCGCGCCTCCTACAGCCGCCCCGTGGCCGTCCATATATTTAGTCGTCGAGTGAGTCACGATATCGGCCCCCCACTCGATCGGACGGCAGTTGACCGGTGTCGGGAACGTATTGTCAACGATCAGCGGTACGCCGTGATCATGTGCTGCCTTCGCAAATTTCTCAATATCGAGAACGGTCAGCGCCGGGTTGGCGATGGTTTCCCCGAAAACCGCCTTCGTATCTTCACAGAAAGCTGCATCCAGCTCCTCGGGACTGCAGTCAGGTGCCACGAACGTGGAACGGATGCCCATTTTCGCCATGGTGACCGCGATCAGATTGAAAGTGCCGCCGTAGATCGATGAAGAGGCTACGATATGTCCGCCCGTCTCACAGATATTGAACAGTGCAAAGAAATTGGCAGCCTGTCCGGAGGAAGTGAGCATACCGGCCGTTCCGCCCTCCAGCGCGGCGATCTTTGCAGCCACATAGTCATTGGTGGGATTTTGGAGTCTGGTGTAAAAGTACCCGCTTGCTTCAAGGTCGAACAGCTTCCCCATATCCTCACTGGTATCGTACTTAAAAGTTGTCGACTGAATGATCGGTACCTGCCTGGGTTCTCCGTTGCCGGGCCTGTAGCCCGCCTGTACACACTCGGTTCCCTTCTTAAAATCGCTCATATACTGCCTCCTGTTTATATCTTAAGCTTCACCGGCATCAGCGGCGCCGATCTGCGACGCTGTTATCCGGATCTTCTCTGTTCCAAGGTAATTATCAATGACAGGGGTTCCGATGCAGATGATCTCCTTGTCCTGTCCCCGGACGATCTCCCATGCATCGTTGTAATGCTTCCACCATACCACTTCGACCGGACGCGCATCCGCCGATCTGCCTTTCATCGTAAGAAATGCATGCGTCCCGCTCGTCCTGTCTGTCCGCAGGCTTTCCGCCCGTCCGGTGAATGCGATCCTCGGCGCCTCAAAGCCGGGACCGAAAGGCATCAGCATTTCCATGGCCTGCGCCAGTTCTTCCACCTTCCGGATGGTCAGCGACCCGGTCTCCATGACCAGATCCGGTTCCCGTTCTTTCACTTCCCGGGGCACTGCTTTCGGCGCTTCCTCATTCAGGATCGCCCTGACCTTCTCAAGATCCTCCCTGCGTATGGAGATCCCGGCCGCCTGAGCGTGTCCGCCGGCGCGAATAAGGTCCTGATGGGCTTTTAAGATATCGATGAGATTGAACGTTTCCGGTGCCCTGGCCGATCCTTTCAGCATTTCCGGATCATTTTTAACGGGACTTAAGACCGCCGACGGCACACCGTATCGGACAGTAAGTCCTGCTGCTGTCAGCCCGTTGATTCCCTCCCGGAAATCATCGTGCGCCACGAGGAGAAAAGGATCTTTCTCCATTCCTTTTTCCGCGACGATCTTCAATGCCAGCTGCTCATCCTCCGAGCACATTTCCCTCCGGACCAGATTGATCTTAAAAAGCTCTTCGAACTCCTTCGCGCACATCTGCTCATTCCCGTGAAAATAATAGGCGAACGCGCGCAGCGCCCGGGAGGCGGAACCTTCCACCCTTCCGCAGGCATTGATCATCGGACCGTAGCAGAAGCCGATCGTCTCCTCCCGTATGTTTTTTCCGGATCTGTTCCACTGCCGGTTCAGCAGGCCCCAGACTCCCTCATCGCGCCGGATGATCTCTATTCCCCGTCTGGCCACATAGTGATTGGCCGCGTTCATCGGAACGACATCTGTAATGGTCGCAAGGCCGGAGAAAGCATACAGCCCGTCCAGGAATTGTCTCTCCTCCTCCGCCTTTCCCAGTTTTTCATAAAGTTCCGTAACAACTCTTCTTGCCAGTTCGGCGCCGCAGAAATTTTCTCCGGTCACCTTATCGGCCTTATCCGCTTCCTTCTGTGCATCACTTTTTTCATCAACGGCGATGCAGCCCTCCGGCAGAGGATTTAACTGTTCATGGTGATCCGTGACAAGAAAATCGATGTTTTTTTCACGGCACGAAAGCATCGCCTCTCCGGCGCTGATGCCATTGTCACATGTCAGGATAATGTTTGTATGCGGAAAACGCTCCAGAAGATGTTCGATGCTCTCTCCGGTAATATTGTAGCCTTCATCAAACCGGTTATTGATATAGCAGGACACCTTCCCGGGCAGGAGTTTTACAAGTCCCATATAAAAAATGCAGGAGGCCATGACTCCGTCCGCATCATAATCTCCGTAGACCGTCACGTACTCCTGCTTACCAACAGCCGCAGCAAGACGTTCAAGCAGTGCACTCCCGCCGGCCATCTCCCCTGCCTTCCGTAGCCGGTCAGGAGAAAACTCCAGAAAAGCGCGTCTGCTCTCCTCGGTCGTATATCCACGTTGTGCCATGAACATCGCAGCAAACTGATTCTGTTCCATATAAACCTCCGCCTTTTTTATTCTACCGTATTTGCCGGCGGCTTGGCAAAGACTTTCTTTCGAAGATAAAGATAAGTTCCGATCACCAGTGAACCTGTGATGACCCAGGAGATCGGATAAATAGTCAGTAAGAAAGGAAAAGTGCGATTCATCGGGAAAATGAGCGACACCCAGATAATGCGCAGGATGCAGGTCCCGAAGACCATCAGCAGGGTGGGCGTCAGTGAATAGTTCATCGCACGCAGAGTAGATCCCGCAACCTCATATGTGCTGACGAGCCACTGGAAGACGAGGACCCGGAACATCCTCATCAGTGCAAACCCGATGACGGCCTGGTCCGTAGTAAAGACTCCGAGGAAAAACGATCTCCCGGCCACAAAGGCCGCGTCAAGCAGGGCGGATCCGATCAGCGCAAACGCAAATGTAAGGCGGTAGATCTTCTTGCAGCGGTCAAACTGGCGGGCCGCAAAATTCTGGCTGGTAAAAGTCAGCCCCGCCTGAGAAAAGGCATTGACCAGCAGATAGCTGTACGCCTCATAATTGACACAGGCCGTCGAGCCGGCGGCCGCCGCATAACCGAAGGAATTGATCGCCGAGAGAATGACGGTGTTGGAAAGGGAAAAAAGCATGCCCTGTCCGCCGGCCGGCAGACCGATCTTGAGCATGAACTTCAGGTCGTTTTTATCAATGGTCAGTTTCCTCAGGTCTAACCGGTAGATCTCCTCCTCATTGCGAAGGAACCAGATCACTATGGCGGCACTGATCGTATTGGAAATCACCGTTGCCAAGCCTACGCCGGCCACACTCATCTTAAGTCCGATGACAAAGATCAGGTTCAGGATCACATTGATGACGCCGGCCAGTGCCAGCGCATAGAGCGGCCGTCTGCTGTCCCCTTTGCTTCGCAGAATAGCTGAGCCGAAGTTATAGATCAGGGAAGCAGGCATTCCGATAAAATAGATTCGCAGATAAAGAATCGCCAGATCGATCACGTCATCCGGCGTATTGACAAGCAAAAGAAGCGGTTTGGACAGAAAGATTCCCAATACCAGCAGCATGCTGCCGGCGATGAGAGCCACCAGGATGCTGGTGTGAACAGCCCGGTTGATGCGCTCTTCCACTCCAAGCCCGATATAGGCGGAGATACGGACATTCACGCCCACACTGATGCCGACGAACAGGGCCACGATCAGGTTGATCAGAGCTGCGTTTGCACCCACGGCGGCCATCGCCTGGGAACTGGCGAAGCGGCCTACCACCGCAGTATCCGCCATATTGAAAAGCTGCTGAAGAATACTGCTCAGGGCAAGCGGCAGGGCAAAAAGGATGATCTTGCCCGCTAAAGGTCCGTGGAGCAGATCGGCATGAGTGATCTTTCTTTCCTTTTTCATAACTAATGCCCCATTTTCCGGCGGGGCGCTGCCGGCATTGAGCTCAAAGATCGGTCCGTATCGGTTCACAGATCACGGGAAACGGCAGCTGAGAGAGGATATCCCGCTCAATATCGATTCCCGGGTAGACCTCGACCAGTTTCAGTCCCTCCGATGTCAGTGAAAATACACACCGTTCCGTTACATAAAGCACTCTCTGGTGATTTGCCAGCGCACGGGAAGCGGAAAAGCTTACGCTCCTGATCTTCGGGACGAACTTCGGGATACTTCCTTCATGTTCGATCGTGATGATACCCTTGCTGCGCGTCACCTCAAGTCCCCTGGTATTAAACGTGAGGCAGAACACCACTGTGGGTGTCTTAGCCGTGATATTGGCAAATCCGCCGATCCCGGCATACGCGCCGGGACCTCTGTGGGAGTTGACATTCCCGAAACGGTCTACCTCCAAAGCTCCCATAAAGCAGATGTCCAGACCTCCGTTGTCATACAGGTCGAACTGGTTGGACATATCATATACGGAAGCGGCGCCGATCATAGCCCCGAAGACAGCTCCGGAAGCAGGGAAGCCGCCGATGCCGCCCGACTCCACCGTCAGCGTGATCTGATCGAGCATTCCGTTCTTTCTGGCATAACGGCTGATCGTCTCGGGAATGCCGATTCCGATATTGACGATATCGTCCTCTTTCAGTTCCCTGGCTGCCCTTTTACCGATGATATTGCTCACGACAGGCGCTTTTCGCTGTGTCTGGGCGATAGCATCCACCTTCTCGATCCAGTCGTTCCATTCAGCGTAAGTGATCTCAAAGCTGCCGGTAAGAGATTCATATGCTTCGTGACGTTCCTCGGGTTCGCAGACCACGATCGCATCCACCAGGCACCCCGGAATGATCGCATTTCTGGGCCTTGAAGGAGTACTCACCAGTTTATCCACCTGGACGATGACCTTGCCTCCGTTCGCCCTGGTCGCCTGCGCGATCGACAGGGCATCTCCGGACATATACATATCGTCAAAGGAAATATTGCCCCGGTGATCGGCGGCTGTTCCCTTGATCAGCGCGATCGTGATCTTCGGGAGCTTATAATACAGGAATTCTTCACCTTCCACCTCCACGAGGCTGATCAGCGAAGTGTCATTTGATATATTGTTGATGCCGGGGCCTTCCCGCCTGGGATCCACGAAAATATCCAGACCGACCTTGGAAAGAGCTCCGGGCAGTCCTCCCGCCTGGGCTCTGATCGCGTGCGAGATGCATCCCAGCGGCAGATTGTAGGCTTCAAAGCGATCTTCAAGAATGATCCTCTTTGTACTGAGCATCGCCCCGAAATGGCCGCAGATCAGTTTGTCCACCGCACCGTCCCGGATATATCCTTCCGCATTTCTGTTCTCATCCCACACACCGAAGCCGGCGCTGGAAATCATCGTCAGGTGGGCGGGTGAATGCGTTTTTTTATAGCGCTCGTAGATCCCTTCATGAAGGGCTACGGGATTTTCGATTCCGACAAAAGAATTAACGCAGATGCAGTCGCCGTCCTTGATCAGGCTGACGGCTTCCTCTACGGACATGATCTGATACATAGTTCTCCTTCATGCTTAAAAAATCTGTGACACAAAAAAAGCCTTGTATAAACAAGGCTTTTAGAAAGCTGCTGACGAGAATCGAACTCGTGACCTCCACATTACCAATGTGACGCTCTACCGACTGAGCCACAGCAGCTTGTCAGCGGAAACCCCGCTACGAGACAAAATAATACCATATCGGCATTCGCTTGTCAAACCTTTTTCGAGCGAATAACCTTGTTTTTTACTTATTTGAACTTTCTTTGCCGGACGATCTCAAAAGCAAGCACACCCGCCGCCACGGATGCGTTGAGAGAGTCAATGTCTCCGCTCATGGGAATCGCCGCCGTCAGGTCGCAGTGTTCCTTCACCAGACGGCTCACTCCTCCGCCCTCGTTGCCGACCACCAGTCCGACCGGACCGGTCAGGCTCACGTCATACATGACCTGCCCGTCCATGTCGGCGCAGACGAACCAAAGACCTTTTTTTTTAAGGTCATCGATCGTCCTCGACAGATTGGTCACCTTGGCCACCGGGGTATAGTGGACTGCCCCGGCCGATGCACGTACGGCGCTCGCTGTCAGACCGGCCGCCCGGCGTTTCGGGATGATGACGCCGTGAGCACCGGCCAGGTTCGCCGTTCTGATGATCGCGCCCAGATTATGGGGATCTTCGATATCATCCAGCAGGAAGATAAACGGATCTTCCCCCTTTTGACGGGCATTATCCAGGATATCCTCTACGGAGGCATAGGAAAAGGCAGCTGCCCTGGCGATCACACCCTGATGGCGTCCGCTCTCGGACATCTCATCAAGTCTGTCTTTGGACACTCTCGAGACGATCGTCTCCTGTTTGGCCGCTTCCCGAAGGATCGACATGACCGGCCCGTCCTTAAGTCCTTCCTGGACATAAAGCCTGTCTATGGTCTTTCCGGAGCGAAACGCCTCCATCACGGCATTCCTGCCTTCTATGGACTGTTCATTACTGTGCATGATGGCATCTCTCCTCTCAGATCATCAGTCCGGTTCTTGCCAGTCCCAGACAGATCAGTTCGCAAAGTCTCTCATACCGGCCTTCCAGATAAAGATATCCGACCAGGGCTTCAAAGCCGGTTGCCTCAAGATATTCCTCCCTGGAAGCATTCTTCGCCGTATTGAGAGGTTTGGCATTCTTTCCGCGGCGATATACGGACGTCTCTTCCTTCGAAAGATCCTCTCCCAGGGCACGGATCATTTTCGCCTGCTGCGGGGCTCTCACCACTTTCGAGGCAGCGTTGTGCAGTTTGTCAGCCGGAGTATTTCCGCGCCGGAGAAGAACTTCTTTCACGGCCAGGTCAAAAACCGCATCCCCGAGGTAAGCAAGCGGAAGCGGCGAATACTGGCTCCAGTCTTTTTCAGGCGCATCAAACCTCCTGCTTAAAACATCGCTCAGGCTTTCTTCCATTTGACGCCCTCTCTGGTATCCAAAAGAACGATTCCCATGCTCTGCAGCTGATCACGGATCTCATCCGCTCTGGCAAAGTTCTTTGCCTTCCTGGCAGCCTGGCGCTCTTCGATCAGCGCCTCGATGTCGGATGCGAGCACTTCCTGCTCCACCTTTGCCTTTATCCCGAGCACATCGCAAAGAGCAACGATGCTGTTTTCGGCCTTCTCTACAAGTTTCGCGGCACTTTCCGCGCTGATACCGGCATTGACTGTCCTGACAAGTTCAAAGACCGCCGAGATCGCGTCGGCAGTATTCAGGTCATCATCCATCGCTTCGTCGAATTTGTTCTCGAATTCTTCGATCTGTTTTGCCAGTTCCTGTTCGTCCGCCATCAGTTCACGGTCAACGGCATTCTTTTTCAGGAATTCCAGGTTGTCCACTGCATTGCGGATGCGTTCAAGCGCGCTGGCTGCGCTCTCCATCAGTTCGGCCGAGAAATTAAGCGGGCTTCTGTAATGAGCGCTGAGCATGAAGAACCGCAGAACCTGCAGATCATATTTTTCGCTGATCTCACGGACGGTAAAGAAATTGCCCAGTGACTTGGACATCTTCCGGTTATCGATATTCAGGAAAGCATTATGGAGCCAGTAGTGCGCAAAGGGGACCCCGTTGCAGCATTCGCTCTGGGCGATCTCATTCTCGTGATGCGGGAAGATCAGGTCTTCGCCGCCGGCATGGATATCAATGGTGTTCCCCAGGTATTTCCTGGACATCACGGAGCACTCGATATGCCAGCCCGGACGCCCGTCGCTCCACGGAGACGGCCATGAGGGCTCGCCTTCCTTCTTCGGCTTCCAGAGAACAAAATCAAGCGGATCCTCTTTCTGGTCCTCGCCGGTCACCAGAAGGGAACGGCCGCCGGAGCGAAGGTCATCAAGATTTTTATGAGACAGCTTGCCGTAGGAGGGATCCTTGCGGGTCCTGAAATAAACGGTTCCCTCCACCTCATAGGCAAATCCCTTATCGATCAGGTCACTGATCATTCCGATCATACCGTCGATCTCCTGCGTAGCCCTCGGATGGGTAGTCGCTTCGCGCACATTCATGCCGCTCATATCCTGTTTGCATTCTTTGATATAGCGCTCGGCGATCTCCTCGCTGGAAACGCCTTCTTCATTGGCTTTCGCGATGATCTTGTCGTCAACGTCGGTAAAGTTGGAGACATAGTTCACTTCATACCCTTTGCGCTCAAAATAGCGTCTGGCCGTATCGAACACGATCATGGGCCTGGCATTTCCGATGTGGATAAAATTATAGACCGTAGGGCCGCACACATACATTGATACCTTCCCCGGCTCGATCGGGACAAACTCCTCTTTTTTCATGCTCAGTGTGTTGAAAAGCTTCATTTGTTTTTCTCCTTGCCTGCTTTTATATAAATTATCTTTTCTTCCTTTTTTATCTCTTATGCAGATCGGTCTTATGAGCGGGGACAGCCCCCGCAGCTTTCACAGCGGTCTGTTCCTTCAAGCAGATCGCGCGTCACCAGGTCCATCAGCGGTGTGATCAGGCACACTGCCTGAGCGGCAATACCTTCGCCCGCTCCGGTAAACCCCAGACCTTCTTCGGTGGTCGCCTTAACGCTGACCTGATCGGTTCCGATCCCGAGCACTCCTGCGATATTCTCTCTCATTTTCGGCAGGTAGCCCATCAGCTTCGGCCGCTGCGCGATGATCGTCGCATCAATGTTTTCCACGACATAGTGGTGTTCTTCCAGAACGGAAGCCACCTTTTCGAGCAGTTTCATGCTTGAGATGCCCTTGTAAGCCTCATCCTTATCAGGGAACAGCTGTCCGATATCTCCAAGCGCCGCGGCTCCCAGAAGGGCGTCCATCACGGCATGCAGAAGCACGTCCGCATCGGAGTGTCCCAATAGTCCTTTCTCAAAAGGAATTTCAACGCCTCCAAGGATCAGCGCTCTGTCTTCGCAGAGGCGGTGAACATCGTATCCCGTCCCAATTCTCATCTGATCTCACACCTTTCCTTACCGGTCATCAGTGCCGCTGATCGGTGTTTTCATATGTCTCACAAAACCTCGCGGAGAAGGACGGGACCCTGCCGCCTTCTCTGAGGTGTGAAGTATCTCCTATATAAGTCGCCCGGAAATTTACGATTCCCTTCTCCCGCTCCTCGGTATAAATTTCCGTCACTGAAGTGGGCAGCGTAACAAGGCTGTGCCAGAGCAGCATCGGGGAAATGCCCCACAGATGCGAGAGCATGACACAGGTCACTCCGAAGTGACACACCAAAAGGATGGTATCTTCATTTCCTTTTTCGGCGGCATAATACCGGCCGCAGCGGGTATATCCGTTCTCCGCCAGCAGCTCGTCGAGTCCTTTGCAGACTCTCTCATAACACGTTTCCATATCAGAGTGCTCTGCCTGCAGCGACTCTTTCCATCCATACTCCCGGTACCAGAGCTCCTGGTTTTTCCAGGCAGAAGGCAGGCAGTCCCAGACGATTCTGTCTTCATAGCTGCCGTCATCTTTCACCGGAGTATCCGGATAAGCCTTTATCAGCTCTTCGCAGCCGGTGATATCCATCTTCACCGGAAACTCTTCCATCCAGTCCCTCACATCCGCCGTCATATTCAGCGCCTTAAGGACCGGAGCCGCCGTCTCCTGTGCCCTTCCAAGGGGAGAGACATAGATCCTGTCGATCTTTTCCGAGGCCATGCGCTTTGCGAGCAGCCCGGCTTCTATCTTTCCGTCCGGGGTCAGGCCATCTGCATCATAATCCGGGTCGCCGTGTCTGACGATCAAAATCCTCATACGTAGAGTCTCCTTATAAAAAAGCATGCTGTCGATGAAAAACGACCATAGCCGCACGATATTAAATAATATCATGTTTTCGCCTGCTTCTCAACCATTTACCGGAGCCCGGTATCACACTCACACTTTTGTTAAATATTTCTCTTTTATTCTAACTGCTGAACTGATAGAATAACGATTATGCGAACCGTTACTTTTTCACACCCGCTTCCACTTTGCCGGAGACAATTCTCATGAGTATTCCAGAACTGTTGATCCTGTCCGTCGCTCTTGCCATGGATGCCTTTGCCGTTTCCATCTGCAAAGGGCTCTCACTCAAGAAGGTGCTTTTTAAACATATGCTGATCTGCGGGTTCTGGTTCGGCCTCTTCCAGGCACTGATGCCTGTACTCGGTTACTTTGCCGGCAGGGCCTTCCGGGTATTCATAGACCGCTGGAGCCACTGGGTCGCTTTCGCCCTGCTCGCTTTTGTCGGCATCAGTATGCTGCATGAAGCTTTTCAAAAGGAAGAAAGCTTTGATGACTCGCTCGGTTTCGCTACTATGCTGATGCTCGCCGTCGCCACTTCGATCGATGCCTTTGCGGTCGGCGCTTCCCTGGCTCTTCTTGACGTATCCATCCTGTTTGCAGCTTCCTGCATCGGGATCATCACCTTTATCATCTCCTGCGCCGGAGTCCGGATCGGAAGCCTGTTCGGCGCGCGCTGGCACAAACCTTCTCTGATTACGGGCGGTATTATCCTGTGCCTGATCGGACTGAGAATCGTGCTCTCCGGCATCGGGATCATCTCATGAGGCAATAGCAGCACCTGAAAGCGGACGCAGTTCCGGGAATCCAAAACTGCGTCCGCCTCACTATCTTCAAACTCTGTTAACAGCCCTGCTGCAGGGCAGACGCACTGCCCGAAGCAGAAGCTTTCATCTGCTTTACAAGTCTTTAAAATGGAAACTTGCCTTCCCGGACGCGTAATCCCCCACGATCTGTCCGCTTCCGTGCAGCTCATAGCGGTAAGTCACCAATCCGTCCAGGCCTACCGGCCCTCTGGCGTGAAGCTTGCCGGTACTGATTCCAACCTCGGCGCCGAACCCGTAGCGGAATCCGTCCGCAAAACGTGTGGAACAGTTTCTGTAAACACCTGCCGAATCGACCATACGCATAAAATAGGCAGCATGCTCATCATTCCGGGTGATGATGCTGTCCGTGTGATGGGATCCGTACCGGTTGATATGCTCCACGGCCGCGGCTGTGTCCGGAACTATCTTCACTGCCAGGATCAGGTCGCCGTACTCATGCCTGAAGGCTTCACCGTCTTCGATCACTTCACAGGAAAGCCACTTTGAAGCTTCCTCTGTCCCCACCAGTTTTACATTCACTTCCCTCATCTTCTCTTTAAGTGCAGGTAAAAGTGAAGGCGCGGCGCTTTCATTGACAAGCAGCGTCTCAACCGCATTGCAGGCAACCGGGTACTGCGTCTTGGCATCTGTAATGATCTTCAGAGCCATTTCCTTGTCATAGTCATCATCCACATAGATATGGCAGATTCCCTCGGCATGTCCCATTACCGGGATATTTGTATGATCCATGATGTAGCGGACGAATTTATTCGAGCCGCGGGGAATCAGAAGATCCACGGCTCCGTCACATGAAAGAAGCTCATCGATCTCTGCATGCGACTGGGCCAGGAACAGACATCCCGAAGGAAGTCCCGCTTCCGTTACCGCCTTGTGAATGATCTCAAACAGCGCTTTATTCGTCCGGGCAGTCTCCTTTCCGCCTTTGAGCACCGCTGCGTTGCCGCTTTTAATGCAGAGTGAAGAGATCTGGACCAGCGCGTCCGGCCTTGCTTCGAAGATCACTCCGATCACGCCGATCGGGCAGGTGACGCGTTTTAAAACCAGGCCTTCATCCAGTTCCCGCTTAAGCTGTACCCGGCCGAGCGGGTCGGGAAGATCGACCATGCAGCGGATCCCGGCAGTCACATCCGCCAGTTTGGCTTCATTAAAAATAAGCCGCTTAACGACCTGTACCGGAACGTCCTGCTCTTTCGCCGCACTGACATCTTCTTCATTAGCTGCAAAGATCTCCTTCGCATTTTCAGCAAGAGCTTCTGCCACGGCAAGCAGCGCCCGGTTTCTTGTTTCTTCGGAAAGCCCTGCCAGCACGGGGGCCTCCAGTTTCATTTTATATGCCTGTTCACGGATCGTCATCTCAATACCTCATCTTGGCAATCTTTCCTGATCAATACTTTTTGACATCATATCACATTCCAAATGCTGTTCAACCAAAACTAATGAAAAAAAATAAAAATACCCTCTTTTCATATACCCCCTGGGGGTATATAATACAGAAAAGCAAAGATACCCCCACGGGGTATCCGATCCAATGAAGAGAGGTGGAACCAGACATGGCCGAACATGAGCATGAACACATGATCCGCTCCGAAGAATGCAAAAAGAAACTTCTTCGCCGGCTCTCCATTATTGAAGGACAGATCCGCGGCATCCGGGGCATGGTTGAAAGAGATGATTACTGTGTGGACATACTGACACAGGCGGCTGCAGCCCGCTGCGCCTTGAACAGCTTCTCGACCGAGCTGCTGAGCACGCATTTGCGAACCTGTGTCGCTGCCGAACTGCAGGAAGGCGGAACACAGAAGATCGACGAACTGATGGATCTGCTGCAGAAACTGCTGAAATAATCACTATCACAAAGGAGCTGATCATATGGTTCAATATGTTGTCACAGGTATGAGCTGCGCAGCCTGCCAGGCCAGGGTGGAGAAGGCGGTGAATGCCGTTCCCGGCGTTACGGCATGCTCCGTAAGCCTGCTGACCAATTCCATGGGGGTCGAAGGAAGCGCTTCTCCCGGAGAGATCATCGGCGCCGTGGAAAAAGCCGGATACGGTGCTTCTCTCAAGCAGGAGGGCAAAAGCACTTCCCGCGAAGGCGGCCTCTCCGCCAGGATCGCTGCTGAAGAAGAAGCCCTTAAAGATCACGAGACGCCTATCCTGAGGCGCCGTCTCCTGACTTCCGTCGTCTTTTTGCTTATCCTCATGTATTTTTCGATGGGACATATGATGTTCCGTTTTCCGGTCCCGGCATTCTTTGAAAACAATCCGGCCGGATGCGGCCTGCTGCAGATGCTTTTGTGCATCATCGTCATGTTCATCAACCGGAAGTTCTTCGTGAACGGGTTCAGAAGCCTGCTTCACCGGGCCCCCAACATGGATGCACTGATCGCTTTAGGTTCGGGAGCCGCCTTCGTTTATTCGACGATCGTTCTCTTTATTATGATACGAAGGCTCACGGATGGTGATGCGGCCGGCGCCATGTCCCTGATGCATGAATTTTACTTTGAGTCGGCGGCCATGATCCTTACCCTGATCACGGTCGGTAAAATGCTCGAAGCCTACTCAAAAGGAAAAACGACCAACGCCTTAAGGAGCCTCATGGACCTGGCTCCGAAAACGGCCGTTGTCATCCGCGGCGGTGCTGAAATGACAGTCCCCGTAGATGATGTCGTGGTGGGTGATCATTTTGTAGTCCGCCCCGGACAGAGCATTCCCGTGGACGGGATCATCATTGAAGGCAGCGGCGCGGTCGATGAATCCGCGCTGACAGGCGAGAGCATCCCGGTGGATAAAGCGGTGGGTGACCGGGTCTCTTCCGGCACCATCAACCAGTCCGGTTTCCTTCACTGCGAGGCTGTCCGCGTCGGAGAAGATTCCACCCTGGCCCAGATCATCGCCATGGTCAGCGATGCCGCTGCCACCAAGGCACCGATCGCTCACCTGGCGGATGTGATCTCCGGCTGGTTCGTACCGGCCGTCATCGGCATTGCACTCATCACCACCATTATCTGGCTTGCGGTCGGAAAAGACATCGGCTTTGCCTTGGCAAGGGGTATCAGCGTGCTGGTGGTCAGCTGCCCGTGTGCCCTCGGACTGGCTACGCCGGTGGCGATCATGGTCGGCAGCGGCGTGGGCGCCAGAAACGGCATTCTTTTCAAGACAGCTGCGGCTCTCCAGGAAACAGGCAATGTACAGATCGTCGCACTCGACAAGACAGGGACGATCACAAGCGGGCATCCTGTCGTGACCGATCTTCTCCCTTCAGAGGATATCGGGGAGGATGAGCTTCTTACACTGGCCGCCTCTTTGGAAGCGCTCAGTGAGCACCCGCTTGCGGAAGCGGTCACCGTTTATGCCCCTGAAAAAGGGATCAGGCCTCTTTCGCTCACCGGGTTTTCGGCCCTTCCCGGCAACGGGCTCAAAGCCGTTTTACCGGAATGGAAAGGCGGGACCTCCAAAACGCTTATCGGCGGTTCTATCTCCTATGTGGGTTCTTTGACAAAGATTCCGGCCATGGATAACGAACGTGCCCTCTCCCTCGCCGAAGAAGGGAAAACGCCTCTGCTCTTCGCTCTCGATGACAAATTCATCGGTATCATTGCAGTCGCCGACACGATACGGGATGATTCAGCCGAAGCCATCCGCCAGATGAAAAACATGGGCATCCATGTGGTGATGCTGACCGGAGATAACGAACGGACCGCGAAGGCGATCAGCACCCAGGCAGGCGTGAACGAAGTCATCAGCCAGGTCCGCCCGGATGAAAAAGAAAGCATTATCCGGGAACTTCAGCGTTTCGGAAAAGTGGCCATGATCGGCGACGGAATCAATGATGCCCCTGCTCTTACCAGGGCGGATACCGGCATCGCGATCGGGGCCGGTACGGATGTCGCTCTCGACGCCGCTGACGTGGTGCTGATGAAGAGTTCCCTGCTCGATGCGGCAGCGGCCATCCGGCTCAGCAGGCAGACTTATAAGAACATTCTGGAAAACCTGTTCTGGGCGCTTATTTATAACAGTCTGCTCATTCCGATCGCGGCAGGTGCTTTTTCCCACGCTTTCGGAATCACCATGAATCCCATGCTCGGCGCCGCCGCCATGAGCCTTTCGAGCTTCTGCGTCGTGTCCAACGCCCTGCGGCTGAATCTGTATTCTATAAAAAATTCATTAAATGACAAAAAACTGCGTCATCCGGTTGAAACCGGGCCCGATGGAATGCTATTATCAGACAGACATCACGTATCCGGAACCGACAATTCCGGGAAAGGAGAAAACGAAATGACAAAAACTCTGACGATCGAAGGAATGATGTGCCCGCACTGCGAAGCCACCGTAAAAAAAGCACTTGAAGCGCTCGATCCGGTAGCGGAAGCGAAAGTCAGTCACGAAAGCGGCACGGCCATTGTCACCTTAAGCGGCGAGGTATCCGATGATATCCTCGAAAAAGCCGTTGAAGATAAAGATTACAAGGTAACAGGAATTTCATAAAGAGTTTTAAACAGGAGGTAACACTTATGGCAGCAACACCTATCACCACAGCACAATTTGAAGCACAGGTTCTTAAATCCGATGTTCCCGTACTGGTAGACTTCTGGGCAACCTGGTGCGGTCCGTGCAAAATGCTCTCTCCGATCGTAGCCCAGATCGCCGCGGAAGCGGATGGTTTCAAGGTCTACAGTGTAGATGTGGATGAAGAGCCCGACCTGGCTCAGGATTACGATGTCGTCTCCATCCCCACGCTGATCGTCTTCAAAGGCGGCAAAGAAGCGGCAAGGACCGTAGGATTTACACAGAAAGAAAAGATTCTGGCGATGCTCGCCGACTGATATTCAGGTTATGTTACAAATCTTCAAACATATCGGCAAACGTAACTTCGGGCTGTTTATTCTGTCCATCTTCCTGATCTACGGTCAGGTATGGTTTGAGCTGAAGCTCCCGGATTACATGTCAAAGATCACCATGGTGATTCAACAAAACAAAGGAAGCATCGATCCCGTCCTCCAGGCCGGAGGACGGATGCTTCTTTGCGCTCTCGGGAGCCTGGCGATGGCAGTGTGTGTGACCTTCATCAGCGCCCGCATCGCTTCAGATTTCAGCGCTTCTTTGCGCTCCCGGATCTTCCGCCGTGTCCAGGAATATTCCATGGCGGAGATCAGCCGCTTTTCCACAGCCAGCCTGGTCACCCGCGCCACCAACGATGTCATGCAGGTGCAGTTTCTGATCGTCATGGGCATGAATTCCATTGTCAGAGCTCCGATCATGGCAGGCGTTTCTTTTATGAAGATCCGCGGAAAAAGCTGGCAGTGGTCTGCTGCTACAGGAATAGCCATTGCAGCGCTTTTGGGCGTCCTGGGTATCCTGATCCTGCTGACCATGCCGAAATTCAAGATCATCCAGTCCCTGACCGATGACCTGAACCGTGTCACCAGGGAGAACTTAAGCGGACTTAAGGTGATCCGCGCCTACCAGGCCGAGAACTACCAGCGTGAAAAGTTCGAGCAGGTCAACAGCCGTCTGACTGCCACCCATCTGTTTACCGGACGCAGCATGGCCTTTCTGATGCCGGTCATCATGGCCATCATGAATGCGCTTACCCTGTCCATCTACTGGATCGGTGCCCTGCTGATCAATAAAGCCGGGCTTCTGAACAAGATGACTATCTTCTCGGAGATGATCGTCTTTATTGCCTACGCCATGCAGATGGTCATGGCCTTCATGATGCTGGTTGCGATCTTCATCTTTTTCCCGAGAGCTTCGGTGGCGGCAGGCCGTATCCTGGAAGTGCTTAACACAAAGAGCAGCATCGTTGACGGTGAACGCACGGATGCATCGGAGGGACTGAAAGGGGATATCGAATTTAAAGACGTCTCCTTCCGCTACCCCGACGGAGAAAACGATGCCATCGAACACATCTCTTTCCATGCAAAACCGGGCAGTACGGTCGCATTGATCGGGTCCACCGGCTGTGGGAAAAGTACAGTCATCAACCTGATTCCGCGCTTTTTTGATGTCACCGGCGGCGCAGTGCTGGTAGACGGCGTCGACGTGCGCGAATACCGTCAGAGCGCTCTTCGCGACCGGATCGGCTACATCTCCCAGAATGCCGTGCTCTTCTCCGGAAGCATCAGCTCCAATATCGCCTACGGCGCCGTAAATGAGAAAAAACCGGAGGAAGAAGCCATCCGGCGGGCAGCCGAAACGGCCCAGGCAGAGGAATTCATCGAGCAGATGGACGGCACCTACAACGCCATCGTCAGCCGGGGCGGATCCAATCTTTCCGGCGGCCAGCGCCAGAGGGTCTCTATCGCAAGAGCTCTCGCGCGGGATCCTGAGATTCTGATCTTCGACGACTCCTTCTCAGCGCTTGACTTTAAGACGGACCGCCAGCTTCGCGACGCGCTGAAACAGAACTATTCGGATAAAACGATCCTGATCGTCGCACAGCGGATCAGCACCATTAAGGATGCGGATCTGATCCTTGTCCTTGATAAAGGCAAAATCGCAGGGAGCGGCACGCACGCCGAGCTTCTGGAAACATGCCCGGTGTACCGTCAGATCGCACTTTCACAGCTGTCAGAGGAGGAACTAAAGCGATGAGAAGAAGACCCTCCAAACCTGTCAGCTGGCAGGAAGTACGTTCCAGCTGGGCTAAGATCCTTACTCAGAGCCGGCGTTTTCTTCCGGTCATGGTTCTGGCGATCCTCTTTTCGATCATCAGCACTATATTCACACTTAAGGCTCCTGATCTTCTGTCGGAAGCAACCAACCTGATCATGAACGGCATCCTGACCGGAATCGATATGGACAAAGTTCTGGGCGTATTCAGGACGATCGCCCTGATCTACGGCGCCAGCCTGTTCCTGTCGCTGTTCCAGCAGCTGATCATGACGACGGTGACACATCGCTTCACCCAGAGCCTGCGCACACAGATCGCGGGAAAGATCGACCGCCTGCCGATGGCCTATTATCATCAGACATCGACCGGTGATGTCCTTTCCAGGGTGACCAACGACGTGGATATGATCGGACAGTCCTTCAACCAGAGCCTGGGCACATTCTTCGCCTCGATCACTCTGTTTTTCGGTTCTCTGTTCATGATGCTCAGGACCAACGTCCTGATGACCGTCACCGCGATCGGAGCTTCTCTGGTCGGCTTTATCCTGATGTTTATCATCATGGGCCGTTCGCAGAAATATTTCTTCCAGCAGCAGGAAAGCCTCGGCGCGATCAACGGACATATCGAAGAGATCTTCTCCGGTCACACCATCATGCGGGCCTACAATGGCGAGTCTGCCGCATTGCAGACCTTTGACGAGCTCAACGAAGCTTTGCGCAGCAGCGCCTTCCGCTCCCAGCGCCTGGCAGGATTGATGCCGCCTCTGATGATCTTCATCGGCAACGCGGGCTATGTAGCTGTCTGTGTGGCCGGTGCTTCACTGACCATCAACGGAAAAGCTTCTGTAGGTGTAATCGTTGCTTTTATGATGTACATCCGTTTCTTCACCCAGCCACTCTCCCAGCTCGCCCAGGTCGCACAGACCATGCAGGCAGCAGCCGCGGCCGCCAGCCGCGTGTTCGAGTTCCTGGAGGCGGAGGAGATGCCCGATGAAAGCGGCAAACCTGCTTCCCTGGGTAATATCAGAGGCGATGTAAGCTTTGACCATGTCCGGTTCGGCTACGATCCCGACCGTGTCATCATCCATGATTTCAGCGCTTTGGCGCAGGCCGGCAAAAAGATCGCCATCGTTGGTCCTACCGGTGCCGGCAAAACCACACTGGTCAACCTGCTGATGCGTTTCTATGACCCGGATGAAGGCAGTATCCGCATTGACGGCACTGCTTCTTCCGATGTTCGCCGGGAAGCCGTCCGTGAGCAGTTCTGCATGGTGCTGCAGGAGACCTGGCTCTTCGAGGGAACTATCCGTGAGAACCTTGCCTTTGCAACACCCGGCGTAACAAATGAGCTGCTCGATAGTGCCTGTAAAGCTGTCGGCCTGGATTACTTTATCCGGACGCTGCCCAAGCGCTATGACACCGTTCTTAACGACAAAGTTGCCCTCTCCCAAGGCCAGATGCAGCAGCTGACCATCGCCCGGGCCATGATCGCCGACCGCCCGATGCTCATCCTCGATGAGGCCACGAGCTCTGTCGATACCCGTACCGAGCAGATCATCCAGAGAGCCATGGATGAACTGATGAAAGGACGCACTTCATTCGTTATTGCCCACCGGCTGTCCACCATCCGCAATGCGGACCTGATCCTCGTGCTGCGCGACGGCGACATTGTTGAGTCCGGAACGCACGAACAGCTCCTCGCAGATAACGGTTTCTACGCGGAGCTGTACAACAGCCAGTTTGAATCCTGAGATAACCCCGTCTTTTCCTGCAAAATAAAAAGGTCTCGTGTGATTACTTTCAATCACAGGAGACCTTTATTGAATCTTATTCCGTTTTTACAGAAAGCCTTTCATACTCTCAATGATCCTGTCCATCACCTTGCTGTACGGATGACATTGAAAAAGGGTTGCCATGTTCCGTTCAGCGGTACGGCAGCCGCCCATGCAGAACGGCAGAAACACACAGTCCAGACAGCGACTTGGCAAATCGGGTGCTGTAAATCTGCGATATATCTCATTGTCCTCCTTAAAATCCCGTACTGTCCCGATGCAATATTTATCCTGCATCGCGTGAGAACAAGAAAACAGGCGGCCATCCGGCGCTATCGTCAGCCCGCCGTCTGCCGCAAAGCATCTCCCTCGGCGCTGTCGAAAACGGTACTGCTCTTCGGGGCGCACGAACCCGGCTTCCGCCAACTGCTGCTCCAACATAAGGATCTCCTCCATCACTCCGCGAAGTCTGTTTTCACCAAGATCATAAGAAGGAAACAAATATACGTCCGGTTTGTCTGTCGGAAATTCTTTTGCAAGAAATGCTATAAGAGATGATTTGTTTTTTGCATCTCCGGTATAAATCATACGGATCCGAACTCGGCAGCCGACCTCCAAAAGTCGATGGATCTTTTCAATAATCTGTAGAAAGCTTCCTTCAGGCAAACCTTTTATCTGTTCATGTGTCCGGCCGGCTCCATCCAGACCGATTTGTACGCCGGTCAACGACCAGTCATGCACAAGACGATCGACCGCTTCCGCCGGAAGCAGAGTACCGTTCGTTGTTAATGTGGAAAGAAACCGGATCTTTCGCTCTTGCAGCCAGCCGCATATCCTGTCGATTGCTTCCGTGTTGAGAAGCGGTTCCCCGCCAAACCATTCCAAAAGCAGTATATCTTCTTTAGAATCTGCAAGTCTTTGAGCCAGAAAAGCCGCTGCTTCTTCGGCAGCAGAAAGGTCCATCGTCA
The DNA here is from genome assembly GCA_045118075.1 of Porcincola sp. GTDB lineage: Bacteria > Bacillota > Clostridia > Lachnospirales > Lachnospiraceae > Merdiplasma. Next base: position 24,595 of record JBGUOI010000130.1, read on the forward strand.
AAGGCGGCATTTCCCTCTCATAGCAGTAAGCGCAGGAGGCATTGCAGGTCGTAGTTGTAAGAATCCTGAATGCAGCCGGTTTTTTCCCCCGCATACTGAGGATCTGTTTCAGCTCGTCTGCTCCATCTTCCACAAGAATTTGTGCCTTTATCAATTTGGTCTTCAAGTCAGCGGGCAGCAGCGCGGTCCGACCGGCCGCAAGCAGGTTTGCATACTCCTTTTCAAGCCGCAGACACTGCCCTGTTCTGGTACTGTAGAAAGCGACCGAGCCGTCCGAAAAACATTTTTGGTATATATACTTAGATACAATCATGATTCCATCATCTCAAACAGTATCCCAGTAAATACGAAACTCAAAGACCCCTTTCAATCCAAATGGATCTTTTAAAAAAACACCTTTACTCATATCGAACTTGGGCAGTTCATCCTGCTTCTTACTGTTCCACCAAAAGCCTGTCACGATCTGACAATCATCTCCCGGTAATCTCCCCCGATAAATAGAAAAATCAGCCATTTGTGTCAGGATGTTTTCCGACAGACCATATTTGGCACAGATCCTGCCCCAATCTTCTTCCACCCGTTTCAGCTCGACCCATTCGGTATGATCCCATGTGCCGCCGGATCCGCCATCATAACAGGAGGTCTCATAATATTTCAATTTATTCCGAAGCAGGCCGCTCCTACACGAAATTCCACGAAGGAAATCATAGTCTTTGGAGGATTTTAAATCAGTGTGATCTACAGCCGCCATAAATTGCAGCAGCCGTTCCATGGCCAGCCGTCTGTCTGTCAAAACGTCTTCCGAAGGATTTTGCAGTACCGGACCTTTCTCATCGAAAAAAGAGTCCGCTATCTTCCGGATCAGGTCTTTCCATTCATCAGCAAGCGGAGGCAGTTCTTCCGCCTCAGTCCCCGGCACGCGAAAGTCAGACAGACGCTCCGGTTTGTTCGGGAATTCCTTCTCCAGTACTTCTTGAATCTGTTCCGGAAAAACACAGTAGGGTCCCATATTGACGCGCAGCATCAGTTCCGTCTGAAATGGACTGTATTCCTTCTTTTCCACGGGAACACCCGCAGCATACCGTACGACAGCATATTTCTGCAAAGGCGGATTGCTTCGGAAAAGGCGTCCCTCCGGTTTGTCAAATACCGTTCCTAAAAAGGTATAGTTTTCTGAATTAAACGCGATATAGGGATCAAACAACTTGCTGATGCTGTTCACACCATGCTTTTTAGCCAAAATCTCTATGATTTTTATACCGTCCCATCCCCTGAAATTCTTTGCGAGAGCAGCCGCGCCCTCGCTCAGGGAAATCTTCTGCATATCGTAGGATCCCGGAGAACAAGACTTATACAATTGACCACTTTCGGGATCGCAGTAAACGTCGTCGCAGGCAGCTTTAAGAAATTTACTCCTATGATTCAGACGCATCCTATCGGTTGTTTGCGATTTTTCCGGTTTCTTTCGAAAAACAGATGAAAACAGTTCCATCACTCTTCTCCTTTTCCTGACATGCAGGTGTTTCAACCCTTCTAACCTTCAGTGTTGACTTTTTTGATATCGAAAAAGGGGCAAAGCCATATTAAGCTTAGCCCCTTGATATTCACAATCACAGCATTCCCTTTGCCGTCTCCAGCAGCGTGATCATAGATCCTGTATCCGTGCTTCCTCCCTCCATCAGGGTGATGGTACTTGCCAGGATACCGGCTGCCTCTGATCCATCCGGCAGGGCGCTGATTGCCTGATTAATAAGATTCTTCACAGACTCTATATTCTGGACTCCCGACTGAAGCAGAATGATTGCAGAAGAGAGATAAGCTCCGGCTCCGGAAGCTGTCTGTTCTGCCTCATTTCCCTCAGCTGCTGTCTCCGGTTCCGGGGCAGCCGCTTCTGTTTCTGCAGCTGCAGTCTCAGGCTGAGATGGTGTTGTCTCGGGTTCTGTCACCTCGGTTTCGGGTGCAGCCGCTTTATTAGCCGCTGCCGCAGCAGCCTCGGCAGTGTTAAACTCTGTTCCCCAGCCGCTCTGGAGCACATGGAGATCACCATTATCCGTCTTGTAGGACACTTCATATACTGTCGTTATATCGTCCTCACCAGCGGTAATGTACCGTCCGTCATTGGAGATCTCAATGTTTCCGGAAGTCTCATCGAGCAGCTGATTTCCATGCCAGTCAAACAGATACTTGTCTCCGTTTTCGGTTCTGCCAACCCAGAAGAAACCTATCCCATCCGCATCCAGTGGATTCAATCCGGTAATGCTTTCGGGGAATACACTGTCTGTATTATCTGCAGAATATATGTGATACAGCCCCTGCTCGTCGATATAGCTGGATGCGGCTGCTCCCTGCCAGTCAATATCGCTGTACGCGACCGGAACCTTTCCCGTCACTTCTCCTCCCCAGACAACATAAGAATATTGATCTTCATCATTTGCTGAGAAATATCCGCCGGGGCAGTAACTTCTGAGCCTAACGGGAGTCCCGTCCAATTCAGATGTGATCGACACCGAGCGATAAGAATCGTGTTCAAACGGCACAGCCACATTGTCACCGGCAGCTACAAGTCCTCTTTTTCCGTCTTTGTCTGCATTGTAAAGCCCGCTGCACCCTTCGTTAATATAATTGTAGACCGGAGAAAGTACAACATTTCCCTGCAGATCGGACAGGCCTCTCATGTAAGTATAATCCTCGCCTTCCTGCTCAATGAGTGTCAGGATCTTTCCGTCTTTGCCAAGATACCTTATTTCTGTCACGTCCGGAAGCTGGTTTAATTCTCTGTCATAGAAAGCACCGCCGAGTCCAAAGTATGGGCCGGAATATATATTGCAGTCAATCAAATTAGCTTCTTCTCTTGTCAGGGACCGAAGCGGCGCAGATCCGGGCTTTGTCAGATCATACAGATCTGCAGAAGTGATCACAAAATATTTATCCGCTTCGAACACTGCAGTATAATCATGATCTTCAGAATCATCTGTCTCTTCGAGCATGATTCCGATAGCCCAAAGGCTGCTCTTAACTGAGACTTCATCATACTTGCAGGGAACAAGAACTTCTCCGTTCTGATTCAGAACACCCTTTTTCCCATCTGCATCCGTCACGGTCAAGACGGCGTGTTCAGCATAAATACGATAATAGTCATAGCCGGTCAGCAGATTCCCATCATAATCCATAACGGCATACAGGCTGTTTTCTTCAGCAGATATCCGGTTTGAGCCGCTAATTGGATTAAATTCATAGCCGGTAAACTGTGCGATCTGGCTCAGCGACACCTCCCGCACCGGGTAAACAAGCTGCGTATTGTCGGCCTGTGCCATGGGCAGGGCTTCCGTTTCCTTAACATCTACCGAGACCTGCTGCGCGTCTTCGATATTCGCTGCAGTGGAGTTTACACCGGCATCGTCCCCGAGCGCATCATCGTTGACATCATTAAGGATACTGTCTTCGGATACCGTATCATCCGCCGTGTTGTCAAAGCTGTCCGTGACCGGATCGGTGATTCCCGTGATCTCCACGGTATTTTTAGTGACGCGTTCCAGGGTATCTTTTACATCATCATACTGATAATCTTCCTCAGCATATTTAGTTCCGTATTCAACCAGCTTTTCTTTGTTTTCTTCACTGACATGCACCGTAGTCCTGCCGGTCTCAGCCGCCTTTTCGTTGATCTGGGTCTCAACATTGTTGACGACCTCATCCACGACCGTTTTCACCTGCTCTTCACCCTTGACCTGGTCTTTAACCACACGAATCTTTATACCGTTTACGATCAGGATTGCCTCATTCTGTCCGACATCCTCGCCAACGTCATTGGTTACAACCAGTTCCTCATTTGCAAGCGCTTTTTTTGCTTCGTCCAGAGTCTCCCCGCTGGCCTGCTCGTAGGACATCATAACGCCGGTCAGCGCACCGGTCCCGGACACGCGGAACGGGGCTGCGGTAAGCACATCACAGTTGACCACACCTGAGGTCGACAGGGTCGCAGCGATCATATCACTGGTCACATAACTCATGTTGGCAGTCGTTACCTGAATACCGTTGTCTTCTGTCGGGCAGACCAACGCGCAGCTGTATGTATGTGTCCCGATCTGATCCTCCGGAACCAGTCCGAGAAGGTGATCCCGCTCGTCCTGATTCGTTATGGTCATTACCTCTACTTCGCTCTCATCCACATCGAAAAAGCGAAGGATCGTCTGTATTTCTTCTTCAGTCAGATCTGCCCCCAGAGTAAGGACCTTGTGCGTTCCGACACGCGCATCCGCCATAGCGGTCAGGCCGGATAATCCGGTAAATACCATAACTGCCGACATCATGGCTGCGATTACTCTGTGTTTTTGTGATGCCTTTTTCATTTTTTCCCCTTTCATTGTCTAAATCCAAAACCGTCTTTCAACTGAACCGGATCAGGAGAAAATCGCTCCTGCTTTCTTACTGCCCAGACACTCAAAACAGATCTCACGGATGATCCCGTTCTCGCAGATAATGGTGAGTGCGCTGTAATAAGGCGCATCACCGCGAACGATCGCATATCCTCTGCAGCCGTCATCGCGGATATTTTTTGCGAAGATCATTTCCCTATCTCCGATGATCCCGGCGTTTCCGTCCCATTCAAGCTGATCAAATGCCGGATAAGCCGCACTTACGGCATCCTCCGAAGCGCCTACCTTTACCTGGCCGGGCAGAGTCAGGCTCAGGTTGTCTCCCTCGGTATCGACCAGCGTCGTCACCACGCCTTCCTTCATAGTGATGTCACGCTCGCTCATATTGGTGACACCGATCATCTCCTGATACATGGTGTTAGTGAGGAAGATATATTCAGTGTTGGAGATCTCGGTCCAGAGACCGCCAAGATCCGCGTCCGCTCTCAGCTTATACTCTATCTCTGCGTCAAGATCCATCCAGGCAGAAGCCTGCGTCAGATCTCTGACATTGGTCGGAAAACTGTAATTGTTTCCGTCAATGCTGTATGTAAAGGAAGCCAGCCCGTCTGCGGCCCCACCCGTCTGAAGCTCAGTCTCCGGCTGGGGCTGCGGTGCCTCCGTCTCAGGCTTCGACGTTTCTGTCTCCGGTTTCGGTGTCTCTGTCTCCGGTTTCGGCGTCTCTGTCTCGGGTTTTAGCGTCTCCGTCTCCGGCTTCGGCGCTTCCGTTTCCTGCTCTTTAACCAGGGTCACAGCTTCTTCCCCGAAGGTAAGACTCCTCACTGCATTGTCAAACATAGGAAAATAATCGAAGCTGCTCTTCGCTCCCTGCGTCACCTGTACAGAATAGACTGTCCCGTTGTAGTCAACGCAAAGATTGTCGCAGGTGAAATCATTCGCTCCGGCCGCCAGATTGTAGATCATATGCCTTGCCTGGAGTCCTGCCAGAGTCAAATCTTCCTGCCGGAAGTCCGAGACCATCTTCAACTTCTCCAGATTGTTGGCATATTCCTCAATGGCTGCGCTCTCATCCCCTGCTTCAGCCGCGTAATAATTCGTGGTCAGGGTGCCGCCGGCGGGGCTGATATGCCCGGATTCGCTGACATCTGAATAGTTGACCAGGCTTGCTCCGGAATCGTTGGAATACCAGTTTCCCGGAATCTGCAGGGAAGCGTTATCAGACAGAAGTTTCCACAGATAACCTTCAGAAACATATTCCGGCAAACCGGTCGCCTCGTGAAGCATTTCTGTATTTTCCGGAGTGACCGATTTTTCCGTTTCTACTCCCTCTGTTTCGTTTCCGGATAAGCAATTCCGTGCTTGATTCAACAAACTAAGCAGCGTATCCTTCTCTG
>JBGUOI010000131.1:0-22549 GCA_045118075.1 Porcincola sp.
TTGAACCCTCGCGCCGCTATTAACGACCTGCACCCTTTCCAGGGGTGTCCCTTCGGCCAGCTTGGGTACTTCTCCACAATGCCCGAATATCAATCGAGTATTCAGTTATTTATCTTTCATCCGTCTGTCGGCTGAAAGAAAGCGCAGAGGGTGGGATTCGAACCCACGCGCCCTTTCGGACAAACGGTTTTCAAGACCGCCTCGTTATGACCACTTCGATACCTCTGCATTACTGATTTTTCATCAGCGCAAATAAAATTTTACCAAGTATCCGGTGTCCTGTCAACTGTTTTTTACTGTTGTTTCAACTTCTAAATTCATCTCCCTTTGAGCAGCGGTGAAAGGGGTTTGTAGACCAGGAATGTGATCAGTGCTGCCACAATTCCCTTAAAGAAGGTGAACGGCAAATTGAAGATCAAAAGACTCTTGAAGATACTGTCTACAGAGGGAAGAATCGCCTGATAAGCAGCCAGGATCGTCTCTTTCGGCATGAAATTGTAGTACACCGGGTAGACGACAAAATAGTTGGAAGGCAGGCTGAAAAGTGCCATCGCAGCCGCGCCGGCCAGGGAGGCGATCATCGCTCCTTTCTTTGTGCGGTTGTAATGATAGATGGCGCCGGCTATACCGGTAAATACTGCACCGAGCAAAAAGTTGGAGATCTCGCCCACACCGAACGATCCGCTGGTCAGCACCCCGAGAAGGTTTTTGATCAGCTCGATCAGGATACCGCACAGCGGTCCCATCGCAAAAGCGCCGATCAGCGCCGGAACATCGGAAAAATCAAATTTGATAAAAGGAGGTATCAGGAACGGAAGCGGGAACTCAAGGCAGAACAATACGAACGCTGCTGCCGAAAAAATACCCGTCACGGTGACAAAACGAATCATCGAGGTGTTGGATCTGTTTTTGCTGTTCATTTTTTTCTCCTTTGGTGATCACTGAATCAAAAAACCGGGTTCAATAACGAACCCGGGGCATTACAAACATATGATCTGTCTGATCATGCTGTCTTCTCCCATCCAGACTATACTGTTGGTACCGGAGTTGCACCGGTTCAGCTGCCAAAGCAGTTCGCGGACTATACCGCCAGTGGGGAATCTCACCCCGCCCCGAAGATCGATATTTGGTTTTGATCGTCAATACGTTAACCAATAGCTACTATATCATTCTGCCCGGCAAAGTGCAATCCCTGATTTAATATATTTAACCGATTATTTATCTCTCCCCGAGTTTCAGGTTGGGGACGGCATTTAAGTCAAATCCGGAACGGATACCGCGGATATAGTCATAGTAGGCTGCCGAACCGATCATGGCTGCGTTATCCGTACACAGCACAGGTGATGGCCGGTAAAATTCAATGCCGCTCTTTTTACATGCTTCTTCCATAGCGCTTCGAAGCGCTGTATTGGAAGCGACTCCTCCGGCGATCGCCAGTTTTTTCACCCGGTATTCTTTGGCAGCTGCCATGGCGTGATCCACCAGCACATCCACCACTGCTTTCTGGAAAGAGGCGGCTACATCAGGCACGCAGATCTCCTCTCCCTTCATCTTAGCTCCGTTCAGGTAATTGAGCACAGCGCTTTTAAGTCCGCTGAAACTGAAGTCATAAGCAGAGCCTGCCACTTTGGCGCGGGGGAAATGAACAGCCTCAGGGTCTCCCTCTCTGGCGGTTTTATCGATCTTGGGTCCTCCCGGATATCCCAGGCCGATCGCTCTGGCCACCTTGTCAAAAGCCTCGCCGGCGGCATCATCCCGGGTATGACCCAGAATCTCGTATTCACCGTAATCTTTGACCATCACCAGATGAGTGTGTCCCCCGGACACGACCAGGCACGCAAACGGCGGCTCAAGGTCCGGATTCTCAATATAATTGGCACAGATATGCCCCTCAATATGATGGACGCCGATCAGCGGCAGGCCGGATGCAAAGCTGATGGCTTTTGCCTCCGCGACCCCGACCAGCAGGGCTCCAACCAGACCCGGGCCGTAGGTGACACCGATCGCGTCAAGATCATCCAGTGTCATTCCTGCTTCTTCCAGGGCTTTGGTGATCACCTGGTCGATCCTTTCCATATGGCTTCTCGAAGCGATCTCCGGGACAACACCGCCATAGAGCGTATGGATGTCGATCTGAGAGGAGATCACGTTTGAAAGCACTTTCCGCCCGTTTTCGACGACAGACGCTGCTGTCTCATCGCACGAACTCTCGATTGCCAGAATACGTATTGTTTTCTTTTCAGCAGATGAACCGTTTACTTCATTCTTCATCAAATCTCAGCTCCAGTGTCATCCCGTCTTTTCCGGGAATAGTATTCGCAAATATCTTCTGTGTTTTGGACATATACTGCTCAGGACGTACCAGCGACGGGCTGTAATGCGTCAGCCACAATCTTTCGACTTTGGCTTCCCTGGCGATCATGGCAGCTTCCTCAAACATCATATGTTTGTGTTCGACCGCTTTCGGATACATCTCCTGATCCCCGTACATTCCTTCACAGATCAGAAGATCACTGCCTTCGGCATTATCTCGGATGGACCTGGTCGGTCTTGTATCGGTAGTGTAAGTCACCTTAAGCCCTTTTCTGTCCGGTCCGAGCACCATATCGGGGGTATAGACTTTATCTCCTTCTTCGATCACTTCTCCCTTCTGGAGCCGGCTCCAGAACATAAGCGGGATCTCCTGCGCCTTCGCGCGTTCGGCATCAAATCTGCCGACGCGGTCGATCGTCAGCGTATACCCGTAGCAGAGCACATTGTGATTTACTTTGAATGCTTTCAGGCGGTATCCGTTCATCTCGAATTCCTGCTCCGCTCCGGTGATCTCTTTGTAGATGATCGGGAACGGAAGCTCGGGTGCTATGATTCGGAGGGCGCCTACCACCTTTTCAAGTCCTTTGGGTCCGATCAGGGTAAGCGGCTCGGTCCTGTCAGCGTTTCCCATCGTGAGCAGAAGTCCGGGCAGTCCGCTGATATGGTCGCCGTGATAATGAGTAAAACAGATCACATCGATGGGCTTAAAGCTCCATCCGCACTCTTTCATGGCGATCTGGGTCCCTTCGCCGCAGTCGATCAGGATACTGCTTCCGTTGTAGCGCATAAGAAGCGCAGTCAGATATCGCCTGGGAAGCGGCATCATACCGCCGCAGCCAAGCAGACAGACATCAAGCATAGGTTTGTTCTCTCCTGTTATTTCCACATGATCAGTGCGTCCTCCCGGGGTTTTTCATAGAACCCTTTCCGGACGCCGACACTTTCAAATCCAAGTTTCCGGTACAATGAGATCGCATTGCTGTTGCTCACGCGTACTTCGAGCGTAAAACGCTCCGCACCTTTCTCTCTTCCCCGCCGGATCAGCTCCCGAAGCAGCTTCTCCCCAATTCCCTGTCCGCGAAAAGGCTCGCCCACTGTGATATTGCTGATGGTCGCTTCGTCGAATGAGATCATCAGCACGCCATAGCCGGCGATCGCCCCCTCAAGGTCCGCAATCAGGCAGATCTCATAGGGAGAATTCATGGAAAAGAGAAAACCGTCGCGGCTCCATGGCAGTGAAAAGATCTCTTTTTCAAGGTCACATACCTGCTTCAGGTCTTGTTTTTCCATCTCCCGGATCTTCAGGGAAGCTGTTTCCTGCGTCATAATGCTCCTTTTTCTTTAATCAATTATCCGCGTTCTCTTTCTCGGCTCTCACCCGTTCTGCCTGCGAAAGTCTAAGATACGTCGGTACATGCTGCGAGCCGTTAACGGCCTTTCCCTGCTGCCAGTACCAGAACGCACACATCGCCACGGCTCCTGCCCGCGGTCTTGAAAGATGTACGGGAGCCATCTCCCAGGGAACGGTAAGCGTCTCTTTGAGCCTGTCCTGATATGCATCGGCCCCGTCTCCGAGGATCGTCACCTTCTCACCAAGGTCATTCAGTTTTCCGGCGATTTCAGCTGCATCCGATGCCATCTGATCCGAAACTGTCTCCATATGCGTTCCGCTGCTTCGGTAAATACCGGTATAGACCTGTCCTCTTCTGGCGTCCATCATCGGACACACAAGGCCTTCGCGGCCGATCAGATTCCAGGCCATGGCTTCGAGCGTCGGAACGCTGATCACCGGGATTCCCAGTGCCAGTGCAATTCCCTTGGCAGTGGAGGAGCCGATCCTAAGTCCCGTAAAGGAACCCGGTCCGCCGGTCAGCGCCACCGCATCCAGATCTTTCATATCCAGGCCGGCCATTCGCCGGATCTCCTCAAGCATCGGCAGTAATGTCTGTGAATGAGTCAGCTTATTATTCACGGAATATTCCGCGATAATCTTATCCGGCGCTGCTATAGCCGCTGTGGCCGTCACGCCGGAACTGTCAAGAGCCATGATCAGCATGGTTTTCCTTCTTTCCGGTTATTTGTTTTATTCAGTCTCAATGCTTATCTTCGTGCGCCGGCATCGTTACGGTGATCCTTCTGTAGTCGAAGCCGCGCTCCGGGTCTTTTTCGATCTCAAGCCTGCAGGCATCTTCCGGGATCAGGCCTTCGATCATTTCCGGCCACTCCACTAACGCAACACCGTCCCCGAAGAAATATTCCTCATAGCCGATCTCATACATCTCCTCCTCATCTCCGATGCGATAGGCATCAAAATGATAAAGGGGAAGGCGGCCTTCATCATAGACCTGGAGAATCGTGAAGGTAGGACTTGTCACATCACTTTCAATACCCAGGCCGGATGCGAAGCCTTTTGCAAATACGGTCTTCCCGGTCCCCAGGTCGCCGCTTAAGGCATAGATCTGACCTTTTTTTGCTGTTTCTCCGAGTTTACGGCCAAGCGCAAACGTATCTTCTCTTGAGAAACTTTCGATCTCATTTATAGACACATGATTATCTGTTGTCATGTTTCAATCCTTTATTATATCTCATCCTATATTTTCATCGTCAGCGAGATCCGTTTTCTTTCAGGATCGACCGAGAGGACCTTTACCTCGACGACATCTCCCACACTGACTGCTTCGAGCGGATGTTTGATATAGCGGTCACAGATCTGCGAGATGTGCACCAGGCCGTCCTGATGGACACCGATATCCACGAAGACACCGAAGTCGATCACGTTCCGGACCGTCCCTTTCAGGATCATTCCGCTCTTTAAATCCTTCATCTCCAGTACGTCGCTTCGAAGAATGGGTTTCGGCATATCCTCCCTGGGGTCTCTGCCCGGTTTTTCGAGCTCTGCGATGATATCCCGCAGCGTCGGCTCGCCGATTCCGAGTGCTTTCGCCGTCTCCTTCACGGCTGACGCGTTCTTTTTCCCGCCCGGGATCTTTATCCCGCCGCTTTGGATGCAGGATGCATCAAGCCCCCACTCTTCGAGCAGCTGTCTGGCTGCCGAATAGCTCTCCGGATGAACAGCCGTCGAATCGAACGGCTCGCTTCCGCCGCTGATTCTCAAAAATCCGGCGCACTGCTCAAAGGCTTTCGGACCGAGCTTAGGCACTTTCAAAAGCTCTTTCCTGTTCTTAAACGGTCCGCTGCTTTCTCTGTACCCGACGATATTTGACGCCACGGCGGAAGAAATGCCGGCCACGTAACCCAGCAGCGGTGCGGAGGCGGTGTTCAGGTCGACCCCGACCGCGTTCACGCAGTCTTCCACTACTCCGTCAAGCGTCTCGGAAAGCTTTTTCTGATTGACATCGTGCTGGTACTGCCCGACCCCGATCGCTTTCGGATCAATCTTCACCAGCTCGGAAAGCGGATCCTGCAGTCTTCTTGCGATCGAAGCGGCGCTTCGCTGCCCCACATCAAAGGCCGGGAACTCTTTCGTCGCCAGCTCACTGGCCGAATAAACGCTTGCTCCTGCTTCACTGACGATCACATACTGAACGTCGGAACGTTTTTTCTTATGAAGGTAATCGGCGATGAACTGCTCGGATTCCCGGGAAGCGGTGCCGTTGCCGACGCTGATCACCGACACGTGGTATGTATCGATCAGCCGGTCAAGTGTCCTGGCTGCCTGCGCCTTTTTCATCTCGTTCGTCGGCGCTGTGGGAAAGATCACCGCCGTATCCAGCACTTTGCCGGAAGGGTCGGTCACCGCAAGCTTGCACCCGGTCCTGAAAGCCGGATCCCACCCCAGAACGGTGCGTCCCTTAACCGGAGGCTGCATCAGCAGCTGCCTCACATTTTTCCCGAAGACACTGATTGCGCCTTCATGGGCTTTCGCGGTCAGATCGGCGCGGATATCGCGTTCGATGGCCGGAGCAATGAGGCGTTCATAGCTGTCTTCGAGCATGGTTTTTAGAAAATCTGTCGCGGGATGAGACGGCCTGATCACCTGCTTTTGCAGATATGCAAGGATCTCATCGTCCGGTGCCTCGATCTTCACGGTCAGGTATTTCTCCTTCTCACCGCGGTTGATCGCAAGGATCCGATGACCCGCCGCCTTCCGGATACTCTCCTGGTAATCATAGTAATTTTCATACACCGAAGATGCTGTTTCATCCTTCGCCGTACACACGATCATGCCCCGGTCAGCGGTCAGCTTACGGATGCGCTCTCTGAAGCTTGCCGTCTCCGCCGTCTGTTCCGCGAGGATATCCGATGCGCCGGCAAGGGCCGCCGATGTATCAGCAACCTCTTTCTCCGGATCGACATAAGGCATCGCCAGTTCCTCGAGCGTTTCGGAAAAACGTCCTTCAAGAATCGTTCCTGCCAGGCTTTCAAGCCCCCTCTCCCTTGCGATGGACGCCCTGGTCCGCCGCTTTGGTCTGAACGGAAGATAAAGATCCTCTACCTCCACAAGCTGGAGCGCATTCTCTATCTTAGCCCTCAGGTCCGGCGTCATCTTGCCCTGCTCCTCAATGGAGGCGATCACCTGCGCCTTCCTCTCCTCAAGGCCCCTTAAATAATCCAGCCTGGCGCTGAGCGTCCTAAGCTGTTCATCATTAAGCTCCTTCGTCGCTTCCTTACGGTATCTGGCAATAAAAGGAACCGTATTGCCCTCGTCGAGCAGTTCGACCGCCGCCGTCGTCCGGCTGCGCTCAATATCAAGTTCCTTCGAAATTACATCAATAATATCCATAAAAAACCCCTTTTCGTGAACTAAAGTGAAGTATACCCGACCTTCCGCCAAAAGGTCAAGCCTTCCTATATAATGTGTTCACTATGGTTTCTTGAATTCTTGTTATTTCAGAATGCGTGTGGTATCATATTGTGCAAATCGGAGGAAACTGTATGAATAGTGATTTTTCTAATATTCCTGAGAATAATGAGAATAATGATGAAGCCGAAAACAATGAGAATATCGGTATTCATGAACCGGAAGATGAACACGAATTTTCCCGTCCGGATCCCATCCGCCGGAATGAGGGGCTTGAAAAAGCCTCTGTCCTTTTGGGGGTCTTTGCGCTTTTTTCCACGATGATCTTTTATCTGAGCATTCCGCTCGGCGCCCTCGCCGTAATTACAGGTCTGCTCTCACGCGGCAACGGTAAAGTGAAAGGCCGCGGCAAGACCGGAATCTTCATCGGAGTTATCGCCCTGAGCGTTTCCATCGCATTCACCGGTTATACGGTCGCTCTTTACATGACAAATACCGAATACCGCGAGTCTGTGAAAAATCTGGTGGACTATTATATGGCGCGGTACGGGCTTGAGCCCCGCGGCGGAGCTGACCAGGATCAGACTCAGGGCACGGGCGGCGGCCTGGCTGAGATGCTCCAGGAAATGTCTGAAAAGGCTCAGCGCGCACAGGGCGAATCGGAAAGCGCAAAGCCCGGACAGGAGCAGGATAATGCGCCAATACAAGGCAATGCTCCGGATGACGGCAGTGTCCCGGGCGACAGTAATGCACCGGCTGCACCGGATGCGCCTTCCTCTCCCGCTGCCGACGTGGAAGGGGGGATCTTCACATGAGATGGCCCTATGATGAATTAAAAAAGAAAGCCAGATACCTTTATACCGGTTATACCGGAATCCTCGTCCAGGCGATGATGATCTGTGCGGCAGCGTATCTGGCTGCCAGCTACATCTCCATGTCCGCCGCCGGATCGACAGTCATCTTTTTACTGATCAGCGCCATCACGGAGCTGTTCTGCCAGATGCTCACCGCCGGACGTTACGGCATGATGCTTGACTGCGGCAGGTCCGGCCAGATCAAAGTCAGCGATGTGTTTGTCTGCTTCCAGCGCCAGCCCGACAAGCTGCTGATCGTGAACATCATAATCGGCGTTATCCGGCTGCTCATTTTCTATCTGGCCAATTCAATACTTCGTCTGCTCGCCATGGCGCCGGTCTCCGATGTCTTTTATGTGATCATCACGATCCTGGTCTATGGAGTTGCCCTGGCCGCCTATTTCTGCGTGAGCATGAGTTTCGCACTGGTTTATTACCTGTTCTTTGATCATCCCAAATGGAGCAGTATGGAACTGCTGCGCTGCAGCCGCGAGATGATGTACGGGTACAAATGGCAGCTGTTCAAGATCAAATTCTCCTTCATAGGATGGTTTGCCCTTGGCATCCTCAGTTTCGGCATCGGTCTTTTATGGATCATCCCCTACATGGATCTGACCGTCACCCGGTTCTATGAAGAAACTTTCTGCAATGAAAAAAGATGACAGGCTTTCCTGCCATCTTTTTTATTTCACGAAATCTAAAACTTCCTTGATCCGCCGCCGAAGCTTCGTCCTCCCGAACCGGTATGGAAAGAACTCCCGCCGGATCCGTGGCTTCCGCCTCCGCCGCTTCTTGTCGAATCGTTTCTGGGAATGCGTCTGTGCGTAACGCTCTTGCCGACCAGGACATCGCGCTCATCCGATAAAGCGAGCGATGAATGCTGGTGAAAGTCAAATTTGTATTTGCTGAACTTCATCCGGTAAGAACCGATCACGATCAGGGCGGATCCAAGCGCGCTCACCAGACCCAGCAGCAGGCTGAATCCGATCTCCGTCAAAGTCAGCTGACGGATCTTGATGATCTCCCCCGTATCCTCATTATAGAGATGGTTCGCGCCGGTGCCGCTGGTCACGCAGCTTGTCGTGCCGCGGATCATGCTCTTAAAAACACCAGCATAATCGCCGTCCGACGCATAGTCATAGGCCTGATCCAGAATCCGGTCTATTCTCTCGTCCGTCAGGTAGTAGATCATCTTTCCGGCTGTAACGATCTGCATTGTGCGCTCACTCATGTCGATGAGAAATACGGCGCCGTCATCACCTGTGCAGTGCTCGTTATAATAATCCTCCGCGTAGGTGCGCGGACCGACCCCGCCGTTATCGTCAGTGGTCACTGCAAAGAAATCATAGCCTGTCTTCGAGACCAGTTCATTCAGCTGCCTGCTCACGTCAGACATCTCCGAAGCGGACAATAATGACGCGTCATCCGCTACCTCGCCGATACCGGCAAAAGCAGGTATGCAGCTGATCCGCAGGCCAATCATAAAACTCAGGAAGGCGGCGGTTATTATCTTTTTCATTCTCATACCGTCACCTCACATCTGATAGCCAAAGAACATGGCTGCAGCCGTTACGATCATAAAGACGATGAATGACAGGATTCCGACCTTCTTTCCGTCGATCGGCAGTTCCCCGTAGATCTGGCCGGTCTGTCCGTTCATCGCATAGTAAAAGATCTTCCCGGCCTTGCTCTTGTACGTCAGTACCCATACCGGCAGGAGCACATAGCTGAACTGTTCCTTCAGCATCTTATTATCTTCATGATCCACGTGGACCGTTCCGTATCCGCTGATGGTCTCTTTCAGCAGGCTGGATGCATATTTGCGCGTCTCATCATGCAGCGAATCGGAAAACTCCGCCTGCTCCATATCTCTTTTCTCCGCCACGAAGCCGGAAAGGTAGCCCATGGAAAACTTCTCGGTCTCGGACAGGTCAAAAGGCTGCACATTTTCAACAAGCTGTCTGTCCGTTTTTCTCAGCGCATTCCGGGTGATCGAATCCATATTGATGCGGCCGCCGCGCGAGACCTCATACCGTGATGTCTCGGTGTACTCCGTATCTCCGACTCTCCACACCCTGATGCTGGTCGCCGTCCCGTCGATATGAGAATCCATACTGCTGTCATAGACCCAGTACGGATAGTAAACGCCGGTCATCTTCTCGATCTGCTCTTCATTGAAAAAAGCGCGGGGGATGAATTTCTTTTTGGAGACATACTCCAGAAACTTCTTAACCGCGCTCTCTCTTCCGATCTTGAAGGGAATGATCTTGTCAGGCAGGAACTCCCCGCTCACTCTCCCCTCCAGCACAACGGGATTATGACAATAATAACAGAACGTGGCCGCTGTTGTCTCATCGGTCACGATCTGCGCACCGCAGCTCGGGCAGTTATAGATGACCGCCCGTGCGCCTTCCGGCTCATCCCGGCTTTCCGAAGTCTCCCCGGCAGGGATCTGCTGTTCGGATCCCTGCTTCGGAGTCAGTTCGTCCAGCTGCTGCTGAGTAAAAACGGATCGACAGAAATGACATACATAGTTCCCCGAGTCCGGCTCGAAAACAAGCTCGCCGCCGCAGTTCGGGCATTTATAGGAAAGTATACTCATTGCTGTTTTCTCCGATATGATCAAATATCAGGCTTATTCGGGCTTCTTAGCTCCGCAGACCGGGCAGAAGTTGCCGGTGTTGACGCTGCCGCATGCACAGGTCCAGGTCTCAGGTTCCGGTTTCTTTGCGCCGCAGGTGGGGCAGAAATTGCCGGTATTGACTGTGCCGCAGGAGCATGTCCAGGTATCGCCTGCCGGAGCCTGCTGCGCCGCCTGCTGTGCCTGCTGCTGAGCCTGCTGCTGCATCTGAGCCATGTTTGTTGCGCTTGCGCCGCCCATGAAGCTGCCTGCTGCGCCCATACCCATGTTGATTCCCATGAATCCGGCTGTTGAGCCGTTGGGATTGGAACCGGCTGCCTGGATGCCGCTTGCAACTGCGCTCTGCATATATCCCTCACGGATGGAAGGATCGCTCATCATAGCACCCTGGTTGCGCATATTGATCAGCTTCTGAGATTCTTCATCATAAGAGATGCTGGCGATGCCGACCGCAACGACCTCAAAGCCTCTTAAGGTGTTCCAGCTCTCATCAAGCGCATCCGCCATATATTTGCTTAAGGTAGAGGATTTGGATGCCACGAACGAGATTCTCTCTCCGTCTGCGGACATCTGGTTGATTGAAGCCTGGAGGGCTTCCAGGAACTCTGCCATATACTGACTGTTGATGTCGTCGATGTCGACTTTCACGGCATCACGCGGGATCGCCTGCTGATAGAAAAGGATCGGGTTGGTGATCTTGATGGAATAGGTGCCGTGTGCGCGCAGGAACAGCTCAGCATTGTAGAAGCTGTCGAAATAGTTGATCGGGTTGCGCGTTCCGAACTTGATTCCCTTGATCTCCTGGAGGTTGATGAAATAGACCTCCTGGGAAAGCGGGGAAGTTCCGTTGAATTTGAAGCGCTCCCAGACATCCTTCAGGCTCTCTTTGAACTGGCCGTTAAACATGGAAGGAGCAGAAGAATTATCGATCTTGAAATAGCCCGGCTCTGCGGAATAATCCACGATCTTGCCGCCGTCAACGACCATCATGAACTGATTGTCATAGACATGAACAATAGATCCGTTGCTGATGATGTTGCTGCCGATCTTTCCGTTTCTCGTGTTCTTGATGACGCCTCTGCAGAATACGGTCTGCTCGCCCATATTTTCGGGCTCAACGACCTCAAGGAACTGAGCGGCAAGCGCTCCCGTGACTGATCCGACTGCTGCTTTAATAAGACCCATTTCATTTCCTCCTGTTATAATTGAAAAAGGTTGATCTACTCTATCAGGACGCTTCCTTGCTTCCGGTGGTCACCCACTTGAGGTAAGCGTTGATAAACATATCGATATTGCCGTCCATCACACTGTCAATGTTGCCTGTCTCACATCCCGTGCGCAGGTCCTTGACCATGGTGTATGGCTGGAACACATAAGAACGGATCTGGCTTCCCCATCCGATCTCCTTCACATCGCCGCGGATACCCGCCGCCTTCTCGAGGTTCTCCTGCTGCTTTAAGATGAACAGCTTGGCCTTGAGCATCTGCATGGCCTTGTCCTTGTTCATGTGCTGAGAGCGCTCGTTCTGGCACTGGACCACGATCCCGGTCGGGAAATGCGTGATCCTGATGGCGGATGATGTCTTGTTGATATGCTGTCCGCCCGCTCCGCTGGAACGATAGGTATCGATGCGGATATCATCATCCTTGATCTCGATATCGAGGTCTTCCTCGATGTCCGGCATCACGTCGCAGCTGACGAACGATGTCTGCCGCTTGCCGGCCGCATTGAACGGCGAGATCCTGACCAGACGGTGCACTCCGTGTTCCGATTTGATCAGGCCGTAGGCATTGGTGCCGTTGATCTGGATGGTGACCGATTTGATGCCGGCTTCATCGCCGTCCAGATAATCCAGGACCTCCACCGAGAATCCTTTCTTATCAGCCCAGCGCGTGTACATGCGGTACAGCATCGAAGCCCAGTCGCACGACTCGGTCCCGCCTGCTCCGGCATGGAGCGTCAGGATGGCGTTCGTATCGTCATACTCACCGGAAAGAAGCGTTTTTATGCGGATGCTCTCCATAGTATTGGAAAATTCATCCAGCGCCTCTTTGATCTCGGGGATCACATCGGCATCATTCTCCTCCTCGCCCATCTCGATGAGCAGTTCGATCTCTTCGTACTGGTTCTGCAGTTTATCGCAGGTCTCCACATCGCTCTTGAGCGATGCGAGTTCTTTCATAAGTTTCGTTGACCTCTCGGGATCATCCCAGAATCCGGGCGCTTCCATCTCGCGCTCCAGTTCCTGGATCCTCTGCTGTTTATTTACGAGGTCAAAGTGAATCCCTCACTTCCACTAATGGTTTTGTATAGCTGTTCAGGAGTGTCCTGAACTCGTCGAGCTCGACCACAGTGTCACCTTCTTTCTTTTATCTGAAAATCCTGGTCAATAAGCTTTCAATCACAGCGGCGCCGCGCCGGGACGGCCATGGCACTGCTTATATTTCTTTCCGCTGCCGCACGGGCACGGATCATTCGGATACACCTTCGCAGCCACCCTCTTCTTGGGCGCCTTGATGGCGGTATCATCCTTATTGGTTCCGGTGACCTTGGCCACCTCTTCACGCTCGACCTTCTGCTCGATCTTCACATGGTAGAGGATCTTCAGGGTATCTTCCTGGATAGCCTCTGTCATGGAATTGAACATATCGAAGCCGATCATCTTATACTCGACAAGCGGATCCCTCTGTCCGTAAGCCTGAAGGCCGATACCCTGACGCAGCTGGTCCATATCGTCGATATGATCCATCCATTTTCGGTCGATCGTCCGAAGGAGCGCTACACGCTCGATCTCACGGAACTGCTCCTTGACTTCGAACTCGTTCTCCTTGGCCTCATACAGCTCGTAGGCTTTCTTTGTCAGGTATTCCTTGTAATCATTCTTGTTCCTGACATTGGAGCCCTCTTCAGGCGTGACATGGTCCATCGGAATGATCGGGCAAAGCAGGTCATGCATCTCCCTGAAGTTCCAGTCTTCCCTGTTCTGGTCCTCGCCGATGACGCGGTCCACCGTGGAGCTGACGGTATCGTCAACCATAGCCATGATCGCATCATGCATGTTCTCGCCGTCAAGCACCTTGCGCCTCTCGGCGTAGATGATCTCACGCTGGTCATTGTTGACCTGGTCATATTCGAGCAGGTTCTTACGGGTTCCGAAGTTGTTGCTCTCGATCTTCTTCTGGGCACGCTCGATTGCGTCCGAAAGCATCTTATGCTCGATCTGTTCACCTTCCTGAACACCGAGGGAACGGAAGATGCCCATCATCTTCTCGGAACCGAACAACCTCATAAGATCGTCCTCGAGGGAGATATAGAACCTCGATTCACCCGGGTCGCCCTGACGTCCGCTTCGGCCTCGCAGCTGATTATCGATACGTCTCGACTCATGGCGCTCGGTACCGATGATCTTCAGACCGCCGGCGGCTTTCGATTCATCATCCAGTTTGATATCGGTACCACGACCGGCCATGTTCGTGGCGATGGTCACGGCTCCGTGGATACCGGCATCGGCAACGATACCGGCTTCAAGCTCATGGAACTTCGCATTCAGCACGTTGTGCTGGATGCCCTCTCTGCGAAGCATCGCGGAAAGCAGCTCCGAAACCTCGATCGTGATCGTGCCGACCAGAACGGGCTGGCCTTTCGCATGCGCTTCCTTGACTGCTTCGACGACCGCACGGTACTTCTCTTTCTTGGTCATGTACACGGCGTCGTCGAGATCTTTACGCTGAACGGGGACGTTCGTCGGGATCTCGATAACGTCCATGCCGTAGATATCACGGAACTCCTGCTCTTCAGTAAGAGCCGTACCGGTCATACCGCATTTCTTGGCATATTTATTGAAGAAGTTCTGGAACGTGATCGTGGCGAGTGTTTTACTCTCACGCTTCACCTTTACGTGTTCCTTCGCTTCAATGGCCTGATGCAGGCCGTCCGAATAGCGGCGGCCCGGCATGATGCGGCCGGTGAACTCATCCACGATCAGGACTTCATCGTCCTTGACCACGTAATCCCTGTCGCGGAACATCAGGTTGTTCGCGCGCAGCGCCAGGATGATATTATTCTGGATCTCAATATTTTCGGCGTCGGAAAGGTTGTCGATGTGGAAGAAATCCTCCACCTTCTTGATACCGTCCTGGGTAAGCGTGACGACCTTATCTTTTTCATTGACGATGAAGTCGCCGGTCTCCTCGATCTCCTCACCCATGATGGCGGTCATCTTGGTCACTTCGCCGCTCGCCTCACCGCGCTGCAACTGATGAGCCAGCATATCGCAAACCTCATACAGCTTCGTGGATTTGCCGCTCTGTCCGGAAATGATCAGCGGCGTCCTGGCTTCATCGATCAGGACCGAGTCGACCTCGTCGATGATGCAGTACTTCAGGTCACGCTGCACCAGCTGCTCTTTATAGATGACCATGTTGTCGCGCAGATAATCGAAGCCGAGCTCGTTATTGGTGATATAGGTGATATCCTTCTTATACTGCTCACGGCGCTCGTCATTGTTCATCTGGTTAAGGACGCAGCCGACGCTCAGTCCCATGAACTCATGGACCTTGCCCATCCACTCCGCGTCACGGTTGGCCAGGTAATCATTGACGGTAACGATATGCACGCCTTCGCCGGTCAGCGCATTCAGGTAAGCCGGCAGCGTGGAAACAAGCGTTTTACCTTCACCGGTCTTCATCTCGGCGATACGGCCCTGATGAAGGATGATGCCGCCGATCAGCTGTACCCTGTAAGGCTCCAGTCCGATCGAACGTTTCGCCGCCTCGCGTACCGCAGCGAAAGCTTCCGGAAGGATATCATCCAGCGACTCTCCTCCCTGATAGCGCTCCTTGAACTTAGGCGTCAGCGCCGCCAGTTCCTCATCGGACATCGCCTGCATCTGCGGCCTTAAGGACTCGATCTTATCCACGATCGGAGCGATACGCTTCAACTCGCGTTCAGAGTGAGTCCCGAAAATTTTCTCAATCAGTTTCATACTAACAATCTCCTGCAATATAAATTGTGCCGCATAGGCACAGAAAAAATCCAATTTATTGTACCACTTCTATATGTCAAAGACAATGAAGAAATTCTTAGGGGTTCTATTACGACAGCAAGTTGGTGCCTTTAGCCGAAGTGGGACATAAACGCGCCTGCGCTTGCGGCTGGCGCGCGGCACAAACGCGCCTCTGGGGCATAAACTCGCTTTCATTGGACCACCGGCTCCATTTTTCGGCTGAATTTACCCATGGCGAGTTGGTGCCCTCCGCCGTGGGATTTTAACTCGCTTTCACTGGACCGTCGGCTCCATTTTTCGGCCGAATTAACCCATGGCGAGTTGGTGCCTTCCGCCGTGGTATCTGGACTCGCTTTCATCGCCGGCATTTCTCCATATAAAAGGGACTGCCATCCGGCAGCCCCTCAATCATCTAACAAATCCCTATCTCATCAGAAATCCGGCTCGATCAGGCCGTATGTATTTCCTTTACGTTTGTATACGACATTGATCTCTTCTGTCTCTGCATTGCAGAATACATAGAAGCTATGTCCGAGCAGTTCCATCTGAACACAGGCATCCTCGGGATACATCGGTTTCATATCGAACTGTTTCGTGCGGACGATCCGAACTTCCTCAAGCGGATCTGAATCATATTCGATAAATTCGCGTTTGAAACTTCCTCCATTCTGATGTTTCGCGATTATTTTTTCTTTATACTTGCGCAGTTGCCTTTCAATGACCTCCTCCACCAGGTCGATCGATACATACATGTCATTGCTGACTTGTTCCGAGCGGATAATGTTCCCCTTCACGGGGATCGTGACCTCGATTTTCTGTCTCTCCTTCTCGACGCTCATGGTCACATGAACTTCAGTATCCGGTGTAAAATAGCGCTCGAGTTTACCGAGTTTGTCGGTGACTGCTTTTCTGAGATTGTCAGTTACTTCCATCCCTTTTCCGACGATCACAAATTTCATTGTCTCAACCCCTTTGCTATAATTTGGGCGGCAAACGATATAGTCTGCTCCCTGTTAGTATTATAACATAGAGCCTGTTATTTTCAACAAATTTATGCCGAAAACAATGAATTTTCTGTAAATAATCGTCAAAAAGGCTTTGTTTCTAAACCTGCCGCGTCACTGCCGTATTTCTCCACGACCTCCTCAAAAGGCATATTCCCCCCGAACAGGTCCAGCGCGCTGCCGATCGTGTAGTCCACGAGGCCCCGGCCGCAGCTGCGGATCGTCTCCAGGTCTTCAAAAGTGTGGATGCCGCCGGCATAAGTGCTGACCATCCCGCTCTCCGCCGCTTCTCCGAGCAGGGTGACGACTTCTTTTTGCGGGCCCTCCATCTTTCCTTCCACGTCCACAGCATGGACAAGGAATTCGCTGCAAGATAAGGAAAGCTCTTTCATCAGGCTTACGGACAGGTACTCCTCACTCTCTTTCTGCCACCGGTCGGTCACGATCCGGTAACCGCCTTCGCTCTGCCGGCAGCTAAGGTCCAGGACAAGTTTTTCTTTTCCGACCGCGCTCACCATCTCCTGCAGATGGGCATAATCGATCCGGCCGCCGCTGAAGACATAACTGGTGACGATCACGTGGGAAGCGCCGGCGTCCAGGAAGATGTGAGCATTCTGCGGATTGATGCCTCCGCCTGCCATTAGTTCGCCTTGAAAGGCGCCAAGCGCTTTGAGCGCCTGGGCGAGCGTCGCCTCATAATAAGGTGAGGAGGCGGGGTTTAAGAGAATCACATGTCCGCCGCGCAGTCCGCAGTCGTGATAGAGCGAGGCAAAATGCTCCGCTCCCATCTCGGAGATATAGTTATTGCTGGCCAGGTCGCCCTTATCCGCCAGGCTTCCGCCGACGATCTGTTTGACTTTCCCGTTGTGGATATCGATGCACGGGCGAAAACGCATGTTCTTTCTCCTTTAAAAAACTGCGGACCACTCTCCGGAGCGATCCGCTTTACATGAATCATTGCATTCGGTGTCCCAGAGCCATCAGAACAACCCGGTGATCACACCGTCAGCGTCAACATCGATTTTCTCGGCCGCCGGTACTTTGGGCAGTCCGGGCATGGTCATGATTTCGCCGGTCAGGGCTACGATAAACCCGGCGCCGGCACTCATTTTCAGGCTGCGCACCGTTACGTCGAAATCGGTCGGAGCGCCGAGGACGTTCGGATCGTCCGTCAGGGAATACTGTGTCTTGGCCACGCATACCGGACAGTTCCCGAAACCGAGTTTCTCGAGGACCGCCGCCTCGGATTTTGCTTTTGGTGCCAATACTGCGCCGCGTCCGCCGTAGATTCTCCGAACGATGGTGTTGAGTTTTTCCTCGATGGTTCCTTCCAGCTCATAGCTGAACGAGAAGTCGTTGTCAAGGTCACAGAGATGGACGACTTCTTCGGCAAGTTCTTTTCCGCCTTCGCCGCCCTCGGCCCAGACCTTCGAAAGGACCGCTTTAACGCCGGCTTCGCGGCAGACTTGTTTCACCAGTTCCTGCTCCGCTTCAGTATCGGTCGGAAAGGCATTCAAAGCCACAACGCACGGGAGTTTGTAGACCGTCGTGATGTTGTTCACATGGCGCAGCAGGTTGGGGATGCCTTTCCTGAGGGCTTCGAGGTTCTCTTCTCCAAGCTCTGCCTTTGGCACGCCGCCGTTATACTTGAGCGCCCTTACCGTTGCGACGATCACGACCGCATTCGGTTTCAGGCCGGCCATCCGGCATTTGATATCCAGGAATTTCTCAGCGCCAAGGTCTGCGCCGAATCCGGCTTCCGTGACACAGTAATCCGCCAGGCGAAGCGCCATTTTTGTCGCTGTCACGGAATTGCAGCCGTGCGCGATGTTCGCGAACGGTCCGCCGTGTACGATCGCCGGCGTGTGTTCAAGAGTCTGCACAAGGTTGGGCTTGATCGCGTCTTTAAGGAGCGCCGCCATCGCGCCCTGCGCGTTCAGATCGCCCGCGGTCACCGGACGGTGCTCGGAGGGTTTTCCGTAGGTGTAGCCGACGATGATCTTCGACAGGCGCTCTTTTAAGTCGGCCAGGTCACTGGCCAGGCAGAGCACTGCCATGATCTCGGAAGCT
Source organism: Porcincola sp. (assembly GCA_045118075.1). Taxonomy (GTDB): domain Bacteria; phylum Bacillota; class Clostridia; order Lachnospirales; family Lachnospiraceae; genus Merdiplasma. Next base: position 18,650 of record JBGUOI010000131.1, read on the forward strand.
ACCGTGATATCAAAGCCGTCCTCCCTGGGGGTGCCGTTGATCCGCCCGCCAAGGCCGTCCACCACGAAGCGAAGCTGACGGTCGTTCATATCCACGCAGCGTTTCCAGACGATCTTGCGCGGATCGATTCCCAGTTCATTTCCCTGGTAGATATGATTGTCCAACATGGCAGCCAGCAGGTTGTTGGCCGCGCCGATCGCGTGGAAATCCCCCGTAAAATGCAGGTTGATGTCTTCCATCGGAACCACCTGCGCATAGCCGCCGCCGGCTGCTCCGCCCTTGATTCCGAACACCGGGCCGAGGCTCGGCTCACGAAGCGCGACGCAGGTCTTTTTGCCGATCCTGGTGAGTGCATCGGCAAGACCGACGGAAGTCGTCGTTTTGCCTTCTCCGGCCGGGGTGGGGTTGATGGCGGTCACCAGAATAAGTTTCCCGTCTTTTCCTCCGGAAGTCTGAAGCAGTTTCGGATCGATCTTCGCTTTGTATTTACCGTACTGTTCCAGGTACTCATCTGTGATCCCCAGTTTCCCGGCGACTTTGGTGATGGGCTCCATCACGTTTTCCTGTGCGATCTCAATATCGGTCTTAAATGCCATGGGATTTTTACTCTCCTTTTGATCCATTACAGTCTGTCAAGTTCTTCACGCCACAGAGCAACGCACGCGTCTGAAGGCATTCTCAGATCTCCTCTGGGTGATAATGCCACGCTGCCTACCTTGGGGCCGTCCGGCACGCAGGAGCGCTTGAACTGCTGGGCGAAGAAGCGCCAGTAGAATGTCTTGAGCCATTTTAAGATGACCTCGTCGTCATAGACACCGGCAAAGGCTGCCTTCGCCACTCTCAGGACCTTCATCGGCGGATAGCCGAAACGAAGCACGTAATACAGGAAGAAATCATGAAGCTCATAAGGGCCTACGAGGTCTTCCGTGATCTGTGCGATCTGGCCGTCTTTCGGAGGCAGCAGCTCAGGACTTACCGGCGTTTCAAGTACGTCGATCAGTGCGGCTGAAAGCTCCGGTTCATTGCAGGTATCCGCGTAATAGCGGACAAGGTGCCGGACCAGTGTCTTGGGAACAGAACAGTTGACGCCGTACATGGACATATGGTCACCGTTGTAGGTGGCCCATCCCAGCGCCAGCTCGGACATGTCGCCGGTACCGACCACGATGCCGCCAAGCTGGTTGGCCACATCCATCAGGATCTGCGTGCGCTCTCTTGCCTGAGCGTTCTCATATGTCACGTCCCTCACCTCGGGATCATGGCCGATATCCTTGAAATGCTGCATCACGCTGTCCGCGATGCTGATCTCGCGAAGCTCGGCGCCGAGCGTCCTGGCCAGCGTGCAGGCATTGTTATAGGTCCTGTCCGTAGTGCCAAAGCCCGGCATGGTCACCGCTACGATGCTGTCCCTGGGAAGGGACGCCATATCAACGGCTTTGACCATTACCAGTAAGGCCAGCGTTGAATCAAGTCCGCCCGAAAGGCCGACGATCAGCTTCTTACAGTTAATATGGGTGATCCTCTTTTTCAGGCCAAGAGCCTGGATAGAAAGGATCTCATCACAGCGTTCGTTCCTGTCCGCCGCTGAGGACGGGACGAACGGGAAGCGCTCAAAAGTCCTTTCCAGCACGGTTTCGGAAGCGGACATGTCAAATTCTACATTGGCGTAATCCATTGAGGCAAATGTATCGGCGGGCGGGAACGTGCTGGTCTTTAACCGGTCGGAGTTGAGCCGGTCGATATCCAGGTCGGCATAGATCGTTCCGCTGGCAAAGCGCTCTTTCTCCGAAAGAATGCGTCCGTTTTCCGCGATCATGCAGTGGCCCGAGAAGACCAGATCCTGGGAGGATTCTCCTTCGCCTGCGCTGGCATAGATATAGCCGCAGATCAGCCGTCCGGACTGTCCGGTAACGAGGGAACGCCTGTATCCCACTTTGCCTGTCAGAGCATCGCTCGCCGAAAGATTGACGATCACATTAGCCCCGGCCATCGCATGGGAGATGCTCGGCGGGCAGGCCGTCCACAGATCCTCACAGATCTCGGCCGCGACGCGCAGTCCTTTAATGCACGTCGGCTCAAAGATGATGTTCATTCCGAACGGGATCTCCTGTCCGAAAACCTCGGGAAATACCACGCTCTCTTCGCCCGGCGTAAAATGCCTGGCTTCGTAGAACTCGGCATAGTTGGGAATATTCTTCTTGGGGACCAGTCCGAGCAGCTCACCGCCGCAGAAAGCAGCCGCTGTGTTGTAGAGCTTGCCCCGGTATTCGAACGGCAGTCCGACAAAGACCAGCGCGTCGATCTTTCTGCTCTTTTCGACAAGTTTCTCCAGTTCCTCCAGGGCAGCGTCGGTCAGCTTCTTCTGAAGGAAAAGATCCTGACAGGTATACCCCGTGATGCAAAGTTCGGGAAAAACAATGATCCTCGCCCCGCTGCGGTAAGCCTCCTCCATGCAGGAAGCGATCTCCTCACCGTTGGCGCGGCAGTCGGCAACACGCACCTTCGGGGAGATGGCAGCCACTTTAATAAAACCGTCTTTCATGGGTTGCTCCTTTCGCCTGAATCCTCAGTGTGATCCGATCCCTCACGAAGCAGCGCCTTAAGCTCCTCCGTGGTAAAAATATATTTCTTGCCGCAGAAATGACAGCCGGCTTCCACATCTTTTCCGTCATCGATCATTTCCTGCAGATCCTTTTTGCCGATCCCTGCAAGCGCGTTTGCCACGCGCTCTTTCGAGCAGTCGCACTGAAAGGAGACTTCCATCGTATCGTTGATCTGGAGTTTCATATCACCAAGAAGAAGGTCCAGAATCTCCTCCGGTCCCATGCCGTGGTCGAGCATGGTGGTCACGGGAAAGATCGAGTGAAGCTTCTTTTCCAGAGCATCGATATATTCGTCGGGCGTGAACGGCATCAGTTGGATGATAAAACCGCCGGCCTGTCTGACCGTGTTGTTCTTCTCCATCAGGACACCCAGACCGACCGAGGAAGGGACCTGCTCGGACTGTGCAAAATAGCAGGTGATATCTTCGGCGATCTCACCGCTGATCAGGTCGCAGCTTCCGGCATACGGCTCCTTGAGCCCCAGGTCTTTGATCACCTGGATCGTGCCGTGTCCCACGGCTCCGCCGACATCAAGTTTTCCTTCTTCGTTCGGCGGAAGCATCACTCCGGGATTAAAGACATACCCTTTGGCATGTCCGAGCGAGTCAGCTGTCACTACGATACCGCCGATCGGACCGTCACCTCGGATCTGGATCGTCAAAAGATCCTGTTCATCCTTCATCATGGATCCCATCATGACGGCGCCAAGCAGCGTCCTGCCCAGCGCGGCCGCAGCCACGGGACTTAAGTCATGCAGCGATCTGGCTTTCTCCACCATCTCTTTTCCTGAAACAGCAAAAGCGCGGATGTAACCCTCCGCTGCCGTCGCTCTTACCAGATGATCCATCGTAAGTCATCTCCTTTTAAGTTCAAATGATATCTATGTCTTCTGAAATCAATCACGTTTCCGGCATCCGCTCCCGCAGTTCCTGCGCCATCGCCGAGAGCTTCGAGAGGCGGTGATTCACCCCCGATTTTCCGAGCGGCGGATCGAGCAGCTGTCCGAGCTCGAGAAGCGGCAGTTCCGGGTTCTCAAGCCTCACCTGGGCCATCTGACAAAGGCTGGCGGGCAGTTTTGTCATATCCGTGTGTTCCTGAAGGAACCGGATATCCTCGATCTGGCGCTGGGCGGTCTTGACGGTCTTGCCGATATTCGCGGCATCGCAGTTGACCCTCCGGTTCACGTTGTTGCTGATATCCCGAAGGATCCGGACATTCTCCATCTCCATCAGGCTTTTCGAGGCTCCCATCAGACCGAGCATGGCGCTGATCTGGTCTCCTTCCTTGAGGTAGAACA
>JBGUOI010000132.1:0-7947 GCA_045118075.1 Porcincola sp.
CATAGAGCTTTTTTCTGAAGTCAGCCAGAAAGATCCGCTTTCCGGTCCGCTGCTGGGCCGCAGTCCGAATCAGGTCAGCCACCGTAACGCCGGGAATCTCAACAGGGCTTTGGAAAGACAGGAAAAGGCCGGCTCTGGCGCGTGCTTCCACACTCTCGTTTGTAATGTCCTGGCCGTTAAAAATGATCTTCCCGCCCGTGACCTGATAAGCAGGATGGCCCATCAGCGCGTTTCCCAGCGTGGACTTGCCGGCTCCGTTAGGTCCCATCAGGACATGGACCTGTCCGGGTCCGATCTCAAGGTCTATCCCATGAAGGATCTCTTTCCCGTCTGCATCAGCTTTCAGGCTTTTGATCTCCAACAGTTTTTCGCTCATATTGTATCCGCTCCATTTCCTACGATTTTACTAGGTTTTTGTGTCAAACTAATACTAGTATATTGGTAGGAATATGTCAAGGGATATCTTCTAGAAGATATCCCTCTTATTCAGGCCTGCGGCCCCGATATATTCATCTTCTCTGGAAAAACGCCTGACAGACCGCCAGGCAGCGATATCCATCACGATAACGAACACGATGAAAATAAGAAGAGCATATTCATTCTCGATCGAAAGCAGGTAATCATACAGTCCGTGAAGCAGCGTGGGGACAAGTACGCTCATAAAAAGGAGGCTTCCCGCCCGCTCGGGCTGTCCGTGGGAGGTCTCATACCTGGCTTTCCCGTAGTAATATCCCATGTAGATTCCGAAGATGCAGTGTCCCGGAATCGAAAGAACCGCTCTGACAAAGGCTGTTCCCAGGCCGGAAACGACCACATAGAAAATGTTTTCGATTGCCGCGAAGCCTAAAGAGACGGTCACGGCGTAGACGATCGCATCGAACCGGTAATTGAATTCGGGGTCATTCCATGTCTTTTTCTTCAGGAAAAAGTACTTGCATCCCTCTTCAACCAGGGCTACCCCGATGAAATTCTCGAGCAGCACCATGACTCCCATATCCAGTCCGGACCTGTAGAGCAATATGGCCGCCAGTTCTTCAAGGGCGATGGCCGGTATGGCACTGATAACTCCCCACCATAAAAGCCGTCTGATCATTCCGGCCGGTTCCTTCTCGATTTTGTCCAGCCTGTAGATCCCCGTCAGGAGCGCCAGGGGAGGGACGACCGCCGCGATGACCATAATAATGAAATTCATGGAAAGATCCTTTCTGCTGACTGCTAAAAACCCCTCTCTGCACGCAGAGAGGGGAAATGGGTTATGTTTCCGAACTTAGTATACGGTCCGACTTATTCAACATCAGCCAAACAGTTTGCTAAGCAGAGAAGTAGCTTTCTCAGCAGCGGAAACCGCTTCAGCGGGAGTTTCCGGAACTTCGGTAGCAAGCTCTTCAAGAGCTTCGTCAGCTTCTGTAGAGATTTCTTCTACAGACTCTACAGCTTCCTCAGCCTCAGAAGCGATCTCTTCTACAGACTCGCCGGCCTCGGATACGAACTCTTCAACAGCTTCCTGAGCCTCGGTAACCGCTTCTTCAACTGTCTCGGCAACTTCGCTGACAGCTTCTTCAACTGCCTCAGCAGCTTCAGTTGCAAGCTCTTCAGCGGCAGCTGCTGCGGCACCTGCCATCTCAGCTACAGACTCAACGCCTTCGCTGGTAGCTTCAAGAGCCTCGGTCGTGGCTTCTTCAACTGTCTCAGCAGCTTCGGTAGCGATCTCTTCTACGCTCTCAGCAGCCTCGGTGGTGATCTCTTCAACCGTCTCGGCGGCTTCACTGACAGCTTCTTCAATGGCTGCAGCTGCTTCTGTCTCAGGAGCGGCGGCCTCAGTGGCGGCAGCTTCTGTTGTCTGTGCCTGTGTCTCAGCCTGCGTAGGAGCTTCCGTTTCTTTCTTCTTAGCACATCCGGAAGCCGCTGTCGCGACCATAGCAACGCTCAGAACCAGTGCCCATACTTTCCTTCTCAATTTAGTTTCCTCCTTTCGAGCACACAAAGATAATAGAATTATAATTCCAGTTGAACAATTTTTCAATCACTAAATCCTTTTCTTAAAAAAGTTTTCCCGTCACATTGATATCCGGCGAAACATGCTTTCTGAATTCGTCTTCATCCGCCCTGTTTCCGACGATACTTCCGTAATGCGTGGGGATGCAGACCGAAGGCCGGATGCAGTTGACCGCTGCCGCCGCATCTTTCGCATTCATCGTAAATTTACCGCCGATCGGTACAAGCGCAATGTCACACCTGACCGCCTTAACTTCCTTTGTGGCGTCTGTATCTCCGGCCACATAGATCCTGAAGCCGTCAACAGTCACAATATAACCGACCCATCCTTTCCTGCGGGGATGGAAGGGCTTAAGCGTGTTGCAGGCGGCAACCGCTTCCACCTGAAGGCCGCATGCCTCTTTTTTCTCTCCCGGGGAAAACAGGACGATTTTGTCTTTCGCAATTCCCGTGAGGCTTAGCTGCCCGCTCATGGATGCCGGCGCGGCAAGAATCGTATCCTCCTTACAGATATTCCGGATACTGTCCGGATCGAAGTGATCGCCGTGTTCATGAGTGACAAACACGATATCGGCATCCTTCGGCGTACTTTTGATCTCGATCGGATCAAAATAAATGACCTTCTGCGCACCGATCCGGATACTGCTCTGGGTATTGACGCTGATCACTTCCACCAGCTCATTCAGGTTCATACGCTGTCCTCCTTACTCGTTTTCCATCAGAAAGCTGAAGATCAGATAAGCCGTCTTCAGCGCATTATGCCGGATGGCACCATTCTCTATGGCAAAGATGTCTCCTTCAATGATCCGGGTGCCCAGTTCCTTCACCGCCTGCTTGTCCAGTCTCACCAGGGTCTTCTTTTCAAGCTCAAGGTATTTGGCTGTGACCGCGGGGTCCACCAGACCGTTATTGGCCACGACTGCTTCGATGGATCTGCCGCCCAGGTACTTGTTCAGGACAGCTACATGATCACTGACATTGTAGCCGTCTGTCTCGCCCGGCTGGGTCACCAGGTTGGACACATACATCAAAGGTGCACGAGTCCTGCTCAGCGCGTCTTTCACCTGATCCGCAAGCAGATGCGGAAGGATGCTGGTGTACAGACTGCCGGGGCTGAATATGATCAGGTCAGCATCCATGATATGATCCGTCACCTCTTTGCTCACCTGAATATCGTGGTCATAAGCCAGGCGGCGGATATGGCGGATATTCGCGCTGACCTCCTCTTCACCGAAATAATCCCTGTCAGAGCTTTTGCCGACCAGTTCTACTTTCTCCTCCGTAAGCGGGAGCACCGTGCCTTTCACTTCCAGAAGGCTGCACATATAGCGCGCCGCCTCCGAAAGGCTTCCTTTCAGGTCGATCAGCGCCGCAAGCAGGATATTCCGGACAGGATGATTCTCAAGCGAACCGGCTTTGGAAAAGCGGTAAGACATGAGGCGGATAAAATCCTCGTCAGCATTGGCCATTGCCAGCAGAACTTTTCCGATGTCGCCGACAGCCGGAATATCAAGTTCTTCCTTGAGTTTTCCGGTGCTGCTGCCGTTGTCGGTCACTGTGATGACAGTCGTCACATCAACGGGAAAGAGCTTTAGTCCGGAAAGCAGACACGATAATCCCGTTCCGCCGCCGAATACAGTGATCTTCTTCATATACGGTCCTCTTTTCATTGAATATTGATTAGTCATCGTGTAAAGTGATAATAAAGGGAAGTTTTTCTTACCCTTCTTACTATTATAGAGAAAAGCTCTGAACAATCAATCACTTTCATTCTTTATCTGACAGGTTTCTTTGCCTGTCAAACCGGAAAGGAGATTCTTTTATGAAAAGACTTTTCTGCACTCTCCTGTTATGCGCGGCTGCGTCTGTCCCCTGCGCGGCATCAGAGATCCCGGCCGTCTACGACATCACCGCTTCTTCCACACTTTCGGGCGGCGGCTATGACAGCTGGAACCTGTGGGATTACGACACCTCGACAGCATGGGTGGAAGGTGTTCCCGGAAACGGGATCGGCGAGTACGTCACCTTTACGGTTCCCGAAGGGACCGTGATCACCGGCGGTGTCATCCGTCCGGGCTACACCAAAAGCTATGACCTCTTTTTTAAGAACGCGGCTCCCCAAATGATGCGTTTTGAAGTCGATATGGATGCCAGAAGCCTGGATCTTTCTGATTACGTATGGAATTATAACGATTGTCTGGGCGGCATTGATTTTACATTCAACACACCTCTCACCAGCAGCGGCAGTGTATGGGCTTTCATCGATTCGGTCAGAGGCGGAAACACTTACGAGGACACCTGCATCAGCGAACTTCGGCTATACGGATACTCTTCCGATACAAATACCGGAACGCAGCAAAACGATTCGGATTCAACGGAACAGGCAGCCCAATCCCTGTGCAGCATGCTCAGTTCTTTCTATTCCTGGTATGTTGCCGCCGGTTACGGCGGTTCTTCGGGGCCTGTCTACACCGACCTGGGCGTCGAAGACCTCACTCCCGGGCAGCGCGCTTTCATGCTCTACTGGTACCAGTATCATATGGACGATCCCCGGATCAGCCCGTATGACCAGGAGAACAACATGATCACCCGGCCGCTGATGGAGCAGATTCAGCGGGAGCTGTTCGGGGAAGCACAAGACAGTGTCTGGCTCGAATACACTGCTCACTACGCCGACTATCAGTCAGGTGATATCTGGCTTTCCCCGTCGACCGGAGATTTCGGCGATGCCGGCCCCTTCTATTTTGCAGAACCGGACTATACTTACCGGGAGCAGGATGCAGGCGACATGTCCGGTCCGCTGATGGTCTATCATAGTTCTTCCGGTACATATGAGGTGAGCGGCCGTTACCGGATCTGGTATACAAAAAACGGAACAGCCGGTTCCGGTACGGCACCGGCGATCAAATTCCTGGAGCTGATCGTAGAACCTGATGCCGGCCCCTCGTCCGACACCGGTTACACGTCCGATCCCGGGTACGGAACGGATACAGTCTACACGCTCGATGAGCTCAGGGAAAAAGCACTTAACTACTGTGAAATTGAACTCGGTTACCGTCCGTCCTATGCGGACGCCTCCTACGATGACAACGGAATGATCAGTCTGCATCTCTACGACATCGGTGAATTCAGCACATTTACGACCGCATGGCTGAGTGTCAATGAATACGGAGTAGGACATGATGCCATCATGGGCGGAGAGATCGATCTGAGAAATTATTGAAAACAAGGGAGGAAAAACATGAGAATCATCACAATCAGCCGTCAGTTCGGCAGCGGCGGAAGGGAACTTGGCAAACGCCTGGCCGATGTTCTGGGATTTGATTATTACGACAGGGAGATCATCGATACCCTTGCCGAGCGGCAGAACCTTGATCCGGAATATGTCCGTTCAGAACTGTCCTATCATGGCTGGAATCACGTGCATCTCACCTATCACAGCAGTTTTTCAACGGTCATGCCGGTCTCCTCACTGAAGACGCAGCTCATGTCCCAGGAGCGTGAACTCATCCGGCAGATTCCCGAGTCCGGAAACGATTTCATAATCATCGGACGCAATGCCGACGTGATTCTGGAAGAATATAAACCGTTCCGCATTTTTGTCTGCGCAAGCCTTGAAGACCGCCTTGCCCGGTGTATGGAGCACGAAAAGAAAAGGCCGGTTGACGAACAGCTGCCGGAAAAACAGGTCCTGAAAAACATAAAGCGTATCGACAAAGAACGTATCCAGACAAGGGAGATTCTGACCGGCAGGGATCTTTCGGATATGAGTACCTATGACATGACCGTGAATGCAGGCGGCAGAAACATGAAAAAACTGGCGCAGGCAGTGGGTGAATTTGCGCTGCGGTGGTTCGAGGAAGAGACAGAATGAAAAGACAGCTTCACACCAGGGATCTGACACAGGGCACTGTCTGGAAAGTGCTGATTTTATTTTTTATTCCAATTGCTGCCGGCACATGCATCCAGCAGCTGTACAATGCGGTCGACGCCCTGATCGTCGGCCGTTTTGTCGGGACCGGCGCCCTTGCCAGCGTTGGCGGAAGTTCCACCCAGATCATCAATCTTCTGATCGGCTTTTTTGTAGCCGCCACAGCCGGTTCCTCCGTAGTTATTTCCCAGATCTACGGAGCCGGCCGGTACGAAGATGTAAAAAATGCCTCCGGATGTGCGATCAGCGTCTTCGCCCTGCTGGGTCTGGTACTGACCGTATTCGGAGTCATCGCATCTCCTGCCGTTCTCGCACTCCTTAAGACACCGGCAGAAACCATTCCCGGCGCTTCCTTGTATCTTCGGATCTATTTCCTGGGAGTGCCGTTTATTCTGGTTCTCAACATGGAATCCAATATGCTCCGCGCAGTCGGTGATTCCTTCTGGCCTTTCATCTTCATGATCGTGGGGTGTATTACCAACATCATTCTGGACATCATCTTCGTCATCGGATTCGGATGGGGAATAGCCGGCGCCGCTGCCGCGACCGTTGCCGCTCAGATCATCAATATGGCGCTTCTGACCCATCGTCTGATGAAGACCCGTGAGGACTACAGACTCAGCTTCAGACACTTTCAGATCCATCGCATTTATCTGAAGAACATCCTGAATCTCGGAGTTCCGGCCGGTGCCCAGTCTTCAATGTACTCGATCTCCAATATGATCATACAGATCGGCGTCAATTCGCTAGGTACGGTCGTCGTTGCTTCCTGGGCCATGACTTCCAAAACGGACGGCATCTTCTGGGCTGTAAGCAATGCCCTCGGGGCAGCGATCACCAGCTTTATCGGGCAGAACCTGGGAGCCGGTCGGGTCGACCGGGTCCGTGAATGCATAAAGCAGAGCCTCGTGCTGGCCGGCCTGATCAATCTGTTTTTATCCGCCGCCATTATGGCAGCAGCCATCCCGCTCCTTCACATCCTGACCAATGACGAAGCCGTCATACAGACGACCTTCCGCATGATGACCTACTTCGTTCCGTTCTACCTGATCTGGACCGTGATCGAGGTGCTTTCGGCCATTCTTCGCGGAGCAGGCGATATACTGCGCCCGTTTCTCATTATCAGCCTCGGCATATGCATATTCAGGATCATCTGGATCGTGACCGTATTCCTCCGCTTCCACACATTGCCGGTACTTTGTGCAAGCTATCCGATCTCCTGGGCCGTAACGTCGATCGCAATGGCTATATACTTCCGCAGAGGGAAATGGCTGGACAGGGGAGAGAAAATAATCGGATAAAAATGCTGTGCATAATGCAAAAAACGATAGGCTGTCGGCTTGAGTTTGCAAGTTCTTTGCCCGTCCAGAGTGGGACAACGTTTCTATCGTCCCCGGAGGACGGGCAGATAAGAACGCTGCAAACGAAACTAAGACAGCCGTGTTTTTTGCTTATGCACAGCTCTTGTTATTACAGAACATCAGTCTTTGACATCCGCAGATGACAAAGAACCGACCCCTGTCTTTATTCAGCCATGAACTTCTCATCGATCATCTGCTGGATATACTCATTATACTTCTCCTGCACCTCAGCCGGTACCAGATCGCTGATAGCGCCTGCGGAAAGGCCGCCGTTCTGGAGAGAACCGTAGATGGTCTCGCCGCCGAGTTTTCCGTTTTCAACGCCTTCCATGGTCACGGAGATCATAGCGGAGTTGTCGGTCACCTGCGAGCAGATGATGCACTCGTTCTGCCCGAGGAAATCAGCGGGCTGGGCGATGTCATAGATCTTGACTTTGCCGGCTTCCTTATTGGCTTCGTCGATGGCCTGGCGGGCACCGGAGTCAACTGCGGAAGCATCGCCGAAGAATACGTCGGCACCCTGCTCGATCATAGCCTTCGCAAACTCGATGCCCTTATCGGACGCATCGAACGAACCTGCATAGACCGGATCGAGAACAGTGATCTCTTTGCCTTCTTCTGCTGCCACGTACTGGGCTGCCTCTGTGTAGCCGGCATATT
>JBGUOI010000133.1:0-2235 GCA_045118075.1 Porcincola sp.
AAAGACGGCGGGCAAGGTACTCGCGTCGGAGAACGCTGCCCTGGAAACTCTGGAGAGATCCATAGAAAAAGAAAGAGAGGAAGAAAAGCAAAGAAAACAAAAGCTTGAGTCGGAGATCATAAAGAACAGATTTGAATCTGCCGGCGATATGCTCAGCTTTATCCTTCCGGAGGCAGAGATCGCCAGGGCAGATGATGAGATCAATGCTTATAAGCAGAAAGCGGCTGCAAATAAGAAGCAGCTGGAGGAGGCTGTGAAAAATGCCGAGGGCCGTGTGATCGTTGACGTTGATCTGCTGAAAGAGAAGTGCGCTTTACAGCATGAGGTGGTATCTGAAAACCGCAGCGTGGTCAATACTGTCAGCAGCAGGATTCAATGGAATGAAGACAAGCTTGAAAAGATCTCATCACAAAAACCTGCATTGGAAAAAGCCGGAAAAGAGTATGGGATCTGTTCCCGGCTATACAATCTGGTAAAAGGCACGACCGGCAATGGAAAAATAACGCTCGAACAATACATTCAGGCAGCAGGTTTTGACGGAATCATCGCGGCGGCAAACAGGAGGCTTCTTCCGATGAGTGACGGTCAGTTTGAACTGTACCGCCAGGAAGACTCACTCGGAAAGAGAAGTAATACTTTCCTTGATCTCGAGGTCCTGGACAATTCAACCGGCCACAGAAGACCCGTCGGAAATCTGTCGGGAGGGGAGAGCTTTAAAGCTTCCCTGAGCCTTGCACTGGGACTGTCCGATACTGTTTCGATGAACCTTGGGGGTATTCAGATGGATGCCCTGTTTGTTGACGAAGGTTTCGGAACACTGGACCGCAAGTCAATAGAGAGCGCTATGGATATCCTTGTTAATCTGTCCGGACAGAGCAAGCTTGTGGGAATAATCAGCCACAGAGAAGAACTGATGGAGAATATTCCTCAGCAGATACGGGTCAGAAAAACAAAAGAAGGCAGCAGTCTGACGGTGGAAACCGGATTATGACAAATCAAACGCTGCCGGTATTGACGAAACATTTGTGTCATGATATGAAAAAATGAGCAGTAAACAGGACAGACATCACAGAAGGAGGCAAAAAAATGGGTTCGGTATCAAAGGTTTATTTTACGAAAACACTCAACGCAGAAAATGTAGTCGCAATATATGACAGACTTGGAAAAAAGCTGGATGGAAAGGTTGCCGTAAAAGTCCATTCCGGTGAGGCAGGCAACCAGAATTTTCTTCGTCCCCCGTTCTGGAAACCCATCGTAGATCATGTCGGCGGCACGGTTGTAGAGTGCAACACGGCTTATGAGGGAGAACGCAATTCGACCGAAAAACATATTAAGCTGATACGCAGACATGGGTGGAACGACTATTTTGATGTCGACCTGATGGATAAGGAAGGGCCGGATGTGGAGATCCCCATTCTCAGAAATCACACGCACCTTTCATCGGACATTGTGGGAAAGAATTTCATGAATTATGATTCGATGCTGGTCCTGTCTCATTTTAAGGGACATCCCATGGGCGGCTTCGGCGGTGCGCTCAAACAGCTGTCCATCGGGTGCGCTTCCTGCGCAGGAAAAGTAAACATCCATTCGGCCGGAAAATACAGAACAGCTGCGGAGCAGACCGTGGTATGGCAGGATCTTCCCGAACAGAATGCATTCCTCGAGTCGATGGCGGAAGCTGCCGGCGCGGTATATGACCATTTTAACGGCAGCATGGTGTTTATCAATGTAATGGCCAACATGTCGGTCGACTGTGACTGCTGTGCGGTTGCGGAGGATCCCTGCCTTAAGGATATCGGTATCCTGGCTTCCACAGATCCGGTCGCGATCGACAGAGCCTGTGTGGACCTGGTTAAAGCAAGTAAAGACATCGGAAGAGACCATTTCATGGAGAGAGTCACATCCAGGAATGGTGAGCATACGATCGAAGCAGCAGCCGAAATGGGAATCGGTGTGCAGGAGTACGAGCTGATCGAGTTCTGATGTGCAGCGCATTTCCCGAAAATGAAGGGGTATAATCGTGTCTGGGAAAAGAAGTGTATGGTTAAGACTGATCATTGCCGGAATGCTGGCAGTATTGCTGCTGTCTGTAAACGCAGCCGCCGCATCACCGGCGCTGAATAAAAAATCGGCATCGGTCAAAATAAACGGGCAGGTCAAACTGATCGTTAAAAACGCTAAAAAGGTGTCTTCATGGTTCACTGACGATCCGACGGTCGCCAGTGTGGACAGCAA
>JBGUOI010000134.1:0-8250 GCA_045118075.1 Porcincola sp.
CCTGCTCAAATGCGGCGCGCCGGGCCTTTTCCTGGCCGTTTCCGACCGGATGGACAGAGTCGGGGGGCGGCTGGAGCTGAATGCCGCTGCCTGGAACGGGTTTGAGCGCTTCGAAAAAAGTTATAAAGTAGAGAAATTCCGCTCCGGGACCGGAGCAGGAGATGTGTGCATCGCGGCATTCCTTGCGAGCATCCTGGCCGGTGAAGGCCCCGGAAGAGCACTGCAGAACGCTGCCGCCGGAGGCGCGCTCGCCTGCGGAAGTTACGATGCGATCAGCGGCATAAAACCCCTCGGAGAGATCCGGCAGATGATCGATGCCGGATGGGGAAAAGCGTAAGAGCAATTTTTTACAGGGGGTCTGACCCTTTTCGCACGTTGAAGCACGAAAGGGGGCCTGTCCCCAGGCGCAACTGGAGAGGAAGTGGAGACTGATTTTACCGGAAAAGCCAGAACCAAAGAACAGAACATGCCCGGCCCGTTTGCGGCCTGGTCGGAGCGGATGACTCTGAAGAGGTGACAGTATGCTTAAGCGGAACGAGATCCTGAAGATCCATGGAGAAGATTTCACGCAGATGACCAAAAAACTGCTGGAGGAATCAGAACTGGCGGCGATGATCGGAGACCGGAAAACCCGGATCGGAATCAAGCCGAACCTGGTGGTGGCTTCTCCGGCGCAGTTTGGCGGGACCACACACCCGGAGATCATTGCAGGCATCGTTGAGTACCTGCAGGAGAACGATTTTGAGAACATCATCATCGCCGAGGGCTCCTGGGTGGGCGACCGCACCAGCGAGGCCTATGAGTACTGCGGCTACCGGGAGCTTTGTGAGAAGTACCGTGTCCCGTTCGTGGACACTCAGAAAGAGAAATGGCATTCAAAAGACTGCGCGGGCATGAAGCTGGAGATCACGGATGTGACGAAGCGGATCGATTTCCTGATCAACGTACCCGTAATAAAGGGCCATTGCCAGACGAAGATGACCTGCGCGCTCAAGAACCTCAAAGGTCTCCTGCCAAACCGCGAGAAATCAAGGTTCCACCGGATGGGGCTCCACACGCCGATCGCCCACCTGCAGGCAGGCATCCGGCAGGACTTTATCGTGGTGGACCATATCTGCGGCGACCTGGATTTCGAGGAGGGCGGGAACCCGGTGGTGCGCAACTTTATAATGGCGGCACTCGACCCGGTCCTTGTCGATTCCTATGCCTGCTACCTGATGGGGCTTTCCGTCGATGAGGTGCCCTACATCGGCCTGGCCGAGGAACTCGGCATCGGCAGCAGCGACCTTTCCAAAGCGCAGATCAGGGCTTTGGATGATGACGATGCTCCCGAAGAACTTCCCAGGCAGGATAAGATCCTGGAAGTCTCCTATGCGGTGGAAGAAGCCGATTCGTGCAGTGCCTGCTACGCCAGCCTGACCGGCGCTCTGTGGCGTCTAAAGGAAGAAGGGCTGCTTGAAAAACTGACGGTGCCGATCGGCATCGGACAGGGGATGCAGGGAAAAAGAGGAAAACTCGGCGTGGGACGGTGCACGAAAAATTTTGAAAAGTGCATCATGGGATGTCCGCCGGATGAAGAAAAGATCTACACAGAGCTGAGAGATTATATCCTGTCATTCTGACCGGAAAGAGAAGAAAAATAATGAAAGAAAAATATAACCGGACCATCACGGCCTGTTTTGTCGGGTACATCGTTCAGGCCGTCGTCAACAACTTCGTTCCGCTGCTTTTTTTGACATTCCAGAAGACCTACCACATTCCGCTATCGCAGATCACGCTGCTGGTCACCTTCAATTTCGGCGTCCAGCTGCTGGTGGATGCCGTTTCCGTGACCTTTGTGGACCGGATCGGATACCGGGTGTGCATGGTGGCGGCGCATGTGCTCTCCGCGGCGGGCCTGATCGGCCTGGCGGTCATGCCGGAAGTGATGCCTTCGCCCTTTGCGGGGATACTGCTGAGCGTAATGGTCTACGCCGTGGGCGGAGGCCTTTTGGAAGTGCTGGTCAGCCCGGTGGTGGAAGCGTGCCCTTCCGACAACAAGGAGAAGGCCATGAGCATGCTTCATTCCTTCTACTGCTGGGGCCATGTTGGTGTGGTGCTTTTGTCTACACTGTACTTTAAAATCTTCGGGATTGAAAACTGGAAGATCCTCGCCGTGATCTGGGCCGTCATTCCCATCGTCAACGCGTTTGTCTTTACGCGCGTGCCGATTGCCCCGCTGATCGCGGAAGGAGAGCGGGGAATGCGCCTTGGCGAGCTGTTTCGCATGAGACTGTTCTGGGTGCTGGTCGTCATGATGATCTGCTCGGGCGCCAGCGAGCAGGCGGTCAGCCAGTGGGCTTCCGCCTTTGCCGAGCGGGGACTTGGAATCTCCAAGACAGCCGGCGACCTGGCCGGGCCGATGGCGTTTGCCATCCTGATGGGAACATCCCGGGCTTTTTACGGTAAATACGGCGACCGGATCAAACTTGATACCTTTATGAAGGGAAGCTGCCTGTTGTGCATCGCTTCCTATCTGGGGATCAGCCTGCTTCCGGTGCCGGCGCTGTCTTTAGTCTGCTGCGCCTTGTGCGGGCTTTCGGTCGGCATCATGTGGCCGGGATCCTTCAGCAAGGCAGCCGCTTGCATGCCCCAAGGAGGGACGGCTTTGTTTGCCATGCTTGCTCTGGGCGGAGATATCGGCTGTTCGGGAGGCCCGACCCTGGCAGGCTTTGTCTCGAGCCTGGCCGGAGAGAACCTGAAGGCGGGCATCCTCGCGGCAGTCATCTTTCCGGTGCTGCTGCTGGCAGGCGTCATCCTTTGCGGGAAAATGGCTCCCTCCGGCAATGCCCGAAGCTGATTTTAAGTCAGCGGGCAGCGTCTTCTAACAGAGCGCAAAGCGCTTTCACATCTTCTTCCGATGTCGCCCAGCTTGTGGCGATGCGCATGACGGTCCTTCCGTCCGGAAGATTCTCCCAGAAGCTCAGCGACACGTTGTCGGTGAGCTTCTTTTTCTGCGCCGGATCAAGCACGATAAAGATCTGGTTTGTAGGCGAATCGATCGCGAAGGGATAGCCGTTGTCCGAAAGCGTCTTCTTGATGACGCCGGCCGTCCGGATGGCGTTTTCCCCGATCTTCCGGTACAGGCTGCCGGTAAAGAGCGTATCGAACTGGAGGCCGGCGATCCTTCCCTTGGCAAGCAGCGCGCCGCGCTGTTTGATGATCGTGAAAAAGTGGGGGATCAGGCCCGGCCGCGGGATCACGACTGCTTCCCCGAACAGGGCACCGCACTTGGTGCCGCCGATATAGAAGACATCGCAAAGACGGGCAAGGTCTTCAAGTGTTACGTCGTTTTCCGGGCAGGCGAGCGCGTAGGAGAGTCTGGCTCCGTCAATATAGAGCGGGATGTCAAAGCGGCGGCAGACGCTGCTGACGGCCTCAAGTTCCGCGAGTGAATAAAGTGTTCCGTATTCGGTGGGCTGGGAGAGATAGACCATTCCCGGCATCACCATGTGGTCGTGGTTGTCGTCCTTTGCGTAGGCTTCGAGCGCATCTTCGATCTGCCCGGCGCTTATCTTTCCGAGCCCGGGCGGCAGTGTCATGACTTTATGGCCGGTGAATTCGATGGCTCCGGCCTCATGAGTGCTGATATGGCCGGTTTCGGCGGCGATGACTCCCTGCCAGGGCTTTAAAAGCGCACCGATGACCGCGGCATTGGTCTGTGTGCCGCCTGCGAGGAAGAAGACTTCCGCTTCCGGCGCCGCACAGGCAGAACGGATCTTGTCCCGTGCGGAGGCGGTGTAAGGATCAGACCCGTACCCGGGCGTCTTTTCCAGGTTCGTCTCGGCAAGCCGCTTTAGAATGGCCGGATGGGCGCCTTCCATATAATCAGAATCAAAAAACAGTTTTTCAATAGTATTTGCAGTCATGTCTTATTACCTCTTCCAATAGATCTTATTTCATTTTACACTTGCAGGAACCTCGTGACAATTCTCAAAGTTTGCCTAAAGCTGACAAAGAGTGTGGATTAATTCTTGCTCATTGCTTGTCAGTAAGAAAAACGAAAAAAGCAAAATGAAAGGGGAATAGTTTGAAAATCAGACACTATTCTGAACGAAAGTCGGGCATTATCACCAAAATTTGTGGTTTAAAACTGTAAAATTTGACCAACCAACGAAATTTGAGAAAAGAAAAGAGCAAGAATTGCATACTAAGAAGCAAGAATTCGAATGCCATGTCAGTTGTCAGAATGCTAGATTAATATCAGTAACATTTGCATGGAACAGTAACCATAAGACGATCCAATTGACTGGGCATACGTGCTCAAATCTTTCCTGAAGGAGGACAAGAACATGAAAAAAATTCTGGCAGCCACATTGGTACTGGCATTGGCAGCCGCTCCTGCAATCGCCGTTCACGCGGAAGAAGCGCAGGAACCCATCACACTGACCGTTTTCCGCGGCGATCCCGGTGATCAGCCGACAGACGACAACAAGATCTATCAGAAGATCAAAGATGAATTCGGCGTTTCCTTCGAATTCGAATTCCTGGCAGGCGACCTGGATGAGACCCTGGGTGTTAAGATCGCAGGCGAAGATTATCCGGATCTGTTTGACGGCGGCAACAGCGCTGACCTTCTTATCCAGAACGGCGCTCTGATCAACCTTCTTGACTATGTATCTCCCGAAACCACCCCGCGCCTGTGGGCCCACATCGAGCCCCAGAAGGCACGCCTGATCACACAGGATGAGGACGGCAACGATGCCCTCTACATCATCCCGAACTACGGCCTGGCCGACGGCGAGCAGATCGTCAACTCCGTCAACGGACCCGCATTCTTCATCCAGAAGCAGGTTCTTGAGTGGGCCGGCTATCCGCAGATCCACACTCTGAACGAGTACTTCGACCTGATCGAGGCTTTCCTTGCGGAGAACCCCACCGACGAGAACGGCACTCCGTATATCGGCTTTGATATCCTCTGCGAAGACTGGAGACATTTCTGCCTGATCAACCCGGTGCAGCACCTGATGGGCCGCCCGAACGACGGCGAAGTTCTTGTTGATGTCAGCACGGATGATTTCCATACCGAGACCTTCATTGACAAGCCGTATGCAAAACCGTATTACAAGAAACTGAACGAAGAGTTCCAGAAGGGCCTCATCAGCAAGGACACCTTCGTTATGAACTATGACCAGTACATCGCTCAGCTGTCCTCCGGTATCGTTCTTGGTATGTTCGACCAGACCTGGGACTTCAACGATGCAACCTATGCCCTGCAGACCGCCGGCATGTACAAGAATACCTACGTAGCTCTCGGCCTTGTCTATGATCCCGAGTATGTGGACGGCAAAGAGATCGAAGAGCACTATGTGAACGGTTCCCTTCCGAATGTCAACCGCGGTTTCGGTATCTCCGTCAACTGCGAGTGCCCGGAGCGTATCGTGGCCATGTGGGAAGAGATGATGTCTGACGAATGGCAGCTGCTGTTCAACTGGGGCGTTGAAGGCGAAGACTACTCCATCGAGGACGGCCGCCTTGTCATGACCCAGGAACAGTATGAGAACACTCTGGACAACAACTGGATCATCCAGAACAAAGCCCGCGCGTTCTTTGAGAGCAGCCCCAAGAAACAGGGATGGATCCTGGACGGCGACCTGGCCGGCAACTGCTGGGAGCCCGGCAACCAGCCCGAGATCGTATTCGGCCAGATGAACGACTATGACAAGGAATTCCTTGCTGCTTACGGTTACCAGAAATTCGCCGATTTCGTCAATCCGCCCATCGAGCTGGCTCCTTACGGCGAGGCATGGCAGATCGACTATTCACCGGTAGATGTTGATCATCAGGATTTCCTGGATATCCAGGACAAATATCTGCCTGAGCTGATCATGACCGATCCCGACAACTTCGATGCCCTCTGGGATGAGTTCGTCGAGGAGATCACCCCGTCCGCGACTGTTTTCCAGGAGTTCATGCAGGAAGCTGTCCTGGCAGAAGCGCACAAGGTCCTTGACAACGAGTGATCTGAAAGATATTTGATGATCGTCAGTCCGGTTCCCGAAAAGGTGAACTGAGTCTGAAACGGATGTCAGGGGGAGAGAATGATCTTCTCTCCCCCTGCTTTATAGTGAAAGGGCAAGATCAAAGAGGGAAAGGGGGAGTATTGCATGGGCAATACAACAGAGAATTACAGAGCGAACTTCTCGCCCAATCCGAAGCCGGGATTCTTCCAGATGCTGGGCAAACAGTGGCAGCTTCTGCTGATGTCGGTACCCATGCTGCTATATGTGCTGCTGTTTAATTACGGCCCGATGTGGGGCTGGATCACGGCTTTCCAGGATTACAAACCAAAGCTTGGGGTCACGGGCAGCAAGTTTGTCGGACTGAAGAATTTTAAATGGCTGTTCGGGCGCGATGATTTCATCAACAGTATCCGCAACACACTCGGCATGAGTGTCATCAACCTGGTGTTCGGTACGATCGCCGCCATTGTGCTGGCTATCCTGCTGAACGAGGTCATGAATACCATGTTCAAGAGGACCGTGCAGACAGTAACCTATCTGCCTCATTTCCTTTCGATGGTCATTGTTGTCGGCATGGCGCAGAACATTTTCGCCAGCAACGGCCCCATCAATGTTCTCCTTCAGAACATCGGTCTGATCAAGCAGCCGATCTTCTTCCTGGGAGAAGGGAAGTACTTCTGGTGGCTGGTCGGATTTATCAATGTCTGGAAGGAAGTCGGATGGAACACGATCATCTACATCGCAGCCATGACGAGCATCGACCCGAGCCTGTACGAGGCAGCTTCCATTGACGGAGCGGGGCGCTTCGACCGGATCCGCTACATCACCCTGCCGGGCATCAAGTCGACCTTCATCATCCTGCTGATCATGAACATCGGCCACCTGATGGAAGCCGGCTTCGAGATCCAGTACCTGCTGGGTTCCTCACTTGTTATGGACTGGTCGCAGACCATCGATATCTTCGTCCTGAAATACGGTATCTCCAAACAGCAGTACGGCGTGGCTACCGCGGCCGGCATGTTTAAGAGCGTCGTCGCGATCATCCTTCTTTTCGCAGCCAATACCATTGCGAAGAAGATGGATGAGAGCACACTGATCTGAGGAAGGGAGGACTGGTTATGGAAAAGAACATCTATACGGAAAAGAAGAACCGTATCCGCCGTGACAGAGTCTTTCCGGTGGTCAATACGATCATCCTGTGCCTTGTCATGTTCATAACGCTCTACCCCGTGCTCAATACCGTTGCCTACTCGTTCAATGACGGTACCGACGCACTGCGCGGCAATATCGGCCTTTGGCCGAGAGTGTTCAGCCTGGAGAGCTACCGGTCCATCCTTTCGGATAAGGCCGTCTATCAGGCAGCCTGGATCTCCGCCTCCAAGACCGTGATCATCACGCTGCTTAACCTGTTCTGGACCAGCATGCTGGCCTACGTACTTTCCCGCAGGGAATTCGTACTGCGGAAATTCATGACGATCATCTTCGTGCTGACCATGTACGTGAATGCCGGTCTGATCCCGAACTACCTGCTGATTTCCCGCACGCTGCATCTTTCCAATTCCTACCTGGTGTATATCATCCCGACCATGTTCTCGTGCTTCAACATGATCGTGATCCGTACTTATATCCAGGGATTGCCGGATGCACTGGTCGAGTCAGCCAGGATCGACGGCGCCGGTGATATCCGCGTATTCTGGCAGATCATCTTCCCGCTGTGCAAACCCGTTCTTGCAACCGTTGCCCTGTTTGTGGCAGTCGGCAGCTGGAACAGCTGGTTCGATACCTACCTGTACAACGGCGGCAAGAAAGAACTGTATTCCCTTCAGTACCTGCTGAAGATGAAGCTGGCGACCACGCAGGCGAGCGCCAACGCAGCCAAGGCGACGGCGGATGCCCTTTCAACGGTGTCGAAGACGACACCCGTCACCATCCGGTGCGCCATCACGGTCATCGCGACCGTACCGATCCTGATCGTTTATCCGTTCCTGCAGCAGTACTTTGTAACCGGTATTGCGCTGGGGAGCGTGAAAGAATAAAGAGCGACAGGGGACGACTCTGTGTCATTTAATTAAATAGAAGCGGACGCAAATCGAGAAAGAGATTGATGCGTCCGCTTTTTTGGTGTCTCCAAGTCATTAAATAAAAGAAAAAGCGGACGCAAAACGGGAAAGTAGTTGATGCGGCTGCTTTTTTTCCTCATCCGGACCTTCAAAAAGAAAGAAAAAGCGGACGTATAACAAAAAAGAAG
>JBGUOI010000135.1:0-2560 GCA_045118075.1 Porcincola sp.
TACCACTCTGGTCGAGAAACTTGCGGACAGCTATGCTTCAAGAATGTATGCCTCTGCACTGGAAAAGCAGCTGGTATATCAAAAGGAAAAATACACGCAGCTCGGCGAATCCTATAAGACAGGACGCAGAATCATCCATGATATCAAGCACCACAACGAGGTATTAAAGAGCTATATCTCCAGCGGGAAGTATGAAGAGATGTACGACTATCTGACCAGCTACTCCGCCGCGCTTGAAAAAACCTATATCAAGATCAATACAGGCAATCTCGTGATCGACTCCCTTGTCACAAATTACAGCGATATTGCGGCATCCTCAAATATCCGGTTCATCCACAGTCTGGAAGTAGATAATACAAGAATCCCTCTTCCGGATTATGACTTGTGCATTGTCCTTGGAAACCTTCTTGACAACAGCCTTCATGCCTGCGAACATCTTCCCTCCGGCAATGCATTCATTAAAGTCAATATCGTATCCGACAGGACAGACCGGTTTGTCATCATCGTCGAAAACACATATTCTCAGAAAGACAGACAGTCCGGACATCATTCCATCGATCACGGATACGGTCTCGACAACGTCAGGCAGGTGGTGGAAACTCATCATGGTCTGATGAAGACGGATGCCGCGGATACTTACAAAGCAACCGTCATTATTCCGATCACCGACAGAAAACAGAGGTATACACCGCCTGTTTTCTGAATCGGCGCAATTCCGGAAGATATCAGTTATCCCTTAATATGATCTCTCTGATCTTCTGCTCCAGGGTCTTTCCCTTGTCCTTCCTGAAGTAGAAGCTGACCCTGTATTCATTCTTCATCGGCGCGGAGCAGACCTCTCCGCCCTTCTCATAGTCCTCTTTTCTGATCTCGTTCTGTTCCATCTGAATTCCTCCAAAAACGCAGGAAGCGTTCAGGTGTCTTCCTGCCCCGTAAGTCTTCTGTCTGCGGCGGTTGAGAGGCGGTTCAGGAGGGGAAGTGCCTTGTCCTGAAACGCCCGTATTTGCTGCATTTTCCGCTGCCCCAAGGCAGTAGGCATTACATTTTCATTCTTATATGAAAAAATATGTATATCCAGCAGGGATAAAAAAGATATATATAAGGAGTTGGAAATGTGCCGCCTTAGTGCCTTTTCGCCTTCTTCCGTCCTGCCGCGGCTGCTCACGACCAGCCGTCCGTGTTGACCATGACGTTGATCCCCTGGTAGCCACGGACCTTCTTTCCCCCGCCAATATCAATGTTTTTGTCGTATCTGATATGCAGCCGCTCCTGTTCCCCGCTCAGCCATCTCATGAATGTGCGGTCTGAAAGCGGCTTCTCAGCGTTGTCAACGCACCATTTCAGATAGGCGCTATAAATCTGTTTTGACGCTGCGTGAGTGCCTTCTTCGAGGCGGATGTACCCGGTCGACTCCATAAACTCGATGATGTTGTTCGCCTCCCGCTTCACCGTGTCGAGGTTATGCTTCATACGATTGCTGACTGAAAACCTGTATCCTTTCCGGATCAGCCGCTTCAAACCTTCCAGGCACCAGAGAAAGATCCCTTCCTTCTCTGCAATCAGCTTGTCTGTGAGGAACCTGTCATCCACCCTGTCGTCCGGCTTCTCCCTGACCTGGATGATCATCTGGCGGCGGTAGAAACCGTCAGAGCGGTCGTACAGAGCGGAAAGGGACCCGTTCCCGAATCCCATGATCCGGAAGGTCAGGCTGACCTGCTGGCTCTGCCCGAACTTCCACTCGACATCTGTCTTATCCTCCATCGTCACAAGGCTCTTCAGGGTCCCTGTGTCCGGCAGCGCGTCAAGATTCATGTCATCGTCCACCATCAGCAGCTTTCCAATCTGGTCAGCTTTTGCAAAGCGGTTCGTGACCAGTTTCTGAATGCTGCTTACCGTCATGTTTGTTCCCTGAAGCGCCCTCAGAGCGTGTCCTATCTGGCTCTTTCCCTCGCCTCCCTTTCCAATCAGCATCATCATGACCTGCGCCCGGTTGGTGGGAATAAAGGTATATCCCATGAACTCCTGAAAAGCCGGGATGTCTTCCGGATAAAGCAGTTCATCGACGAATTTCAGCCACACTTCCGGTTTTGCTGCGCCGGGATTGTAATCAACCGGAAACCTGTTCATGCAGATGCTCTTCTCAGAAGAAAACCTTCCGTCAAGGTAAAGCGTCCCGTTCTTCACGTTCAAAAGATCCAGCCGCCGCGGCGGCTCTTCTGAGTCTGCGACAACCTTCATAAGCTGGGAGAGCTGGGTGATCCGCTTTATCATGTTTGTGCAGTAATCATGGCTGAGTGCATCGTAGATCTCCTTCCGCAGTGCGTCCTCGGCTACTTCTCCTTCCGTGTCATAGAGTTTGCCATTGATGCATTTCATCGGATGATTCTTCAGGAAGCATTCACAGAATACTGTCTCAATGAGTTTCCCTTTCTCGCCAATCCAGGGCGGGCAGGACAGGTCATCTGCTTCGTCCGGGAATCCCAGGTCCGTCATTGCCTCGTCCAGCTTCTTTCTGTCTTCGTCCTTCATTGTCTCCAAAACGTCTGTCAAGGCTGGCCGC
>JBGUOI010000136.1:0-14558 GCA_045118075.1 Porcincola sp.
TGTAGCCCAGTCGGTAGGGCGCCAGCTTTGGGAGCTGGAAGCCGCGCGTTCGAATCGCGCCACTCGGACCAAAAATGCGGTTTTGACCGCAGAAAAGCCGCAGGGATCGATTCTCTGCGGCTTTGTGACTATTGAGGAGATATTCAATGCCTACTTGCGGGATTTACATGTACAGAAACAAGATTAACGGGAAAGTGTACATCGGGCAAACCGTGAATGTTTATCTCCGTAGGCGACAACACGAGAATCCAACAGGCCAAGATCGAACACATCAGTTTGATTCAGATTTTCATAGAGATTTACGAGAATACGGCATTGAGAATTTCGAATTTTCATTGTTGGAAGAGTGTCTCCCTCAAGAACTGAACGAACGGGAAGTATACTGGATTAACAAGTACAAATCAACTGAGATTGGCTACAATGTCAAAAAAGGCGGCAGCGGAGGATGGGTCAATGGAAAGCCAGTGCTCCAAATTGAGATTGGGTCTGGAATAATCGTTGAGGAGTATCAATCCATCAGATCAGCAGCGCGCGCAGTAGGTTGTAATGCTGGAGACATCAAAAGGGTCTGTATCGGGCAATTACAATCTGCTTCCGGGTATGCTTGGTGCCTAAAAGACGACTACCACAAAGATAAGTATATTGGGATGAAGCAGCACCCTCGCCGTCCATTTGTAAAAGCAAAACCAGTCTTACAAATTGATTTGCAGAGTGGGGAGGTCGTAAACGAGTATCCGTCTGTACATGAAGCCGCTAAAGCCATGGGCGTTCATCGAAATAACATCTACAATGTTTGTCAGCATAAGTGGAAAACATCCTGCGGTTATAGATGGGAGTATAAAACCACAACCGCGAGCAAAGCCATTACTATTGAAAACGGAGAGTAACAACGTTCAGAGGACGCATAGACAAGTTATAGTTCTTTTATTCTGCGTTTTTGTTCAAAAAGGAGCGTGTTATCATGAAGAAAACGATATTTAACGCAGGCTTTCCGTCATATGCTATAAAAAACTACGATTCATTCTTTCTGCTGAAATTCTTCACAGAAGAGCAGTACAGAGACTATTTTCTGTCAGGAACACTATATATGAGGCAACACACTGACTTTGCCAATCAGGAGCTTGGAGCGGGAAGATTTGACATCACTGAAGGCGCGGATGTAGTAGCAATTCAACGTGAAGCAGATTCATTCATGAACGTTCGCTTTATTGATGAGAACGGTGAGGCTTTTGTCCAAATCACAGAAAGCAAGGAACGCCCAGAGAATTACCAGGATAATCAAATGTTTATCAGCTATCCAGCTGAACGACAGCGTCAGAATATTTTCTGTATGTACACGCTCTGGTGTAACGATGCAGAGAATCTAATCAATACCCTTGACGTGGAGAAGATGAAGAATTTTGGGGAATACGGTGTTCTCATTACCAGCCCACTAAAGTTCATAAATCTTGTTGCAACAGCAGCAGAAAAGGATACTAGTATTCAGAGGGTACACTGTGGATTTGTGAACTACATTTCAGAAAAAAAGAATGTCATGAGGTTCAACCCATTTAGCAAGCCCGAGGATGATTTCTCATATCAAAATGAATTCCGCATTTGTGCTGATACAGATAATACAGAGTTACTCCAGTTATCGCTAGGGCAAGAATTAAAAAACATTTCAATTCCGATACGACTTGATACTTTTGCAAAGACTGTACATTACCATAATAGAACCCTGTTTTTTAAATCGGACACAGAATAATTGAATCCTAAATGACAGCCAAAACGCATTACTATCGGCCTTTGCGAAAAGTCCTACACGTCACACCCGATCACGCGCTACAGCTTACACACTGTCTTGGCTTGGACTTGGTCGATGTCATTGACCTGCTGCTTGCCCCGTGTTTTTTCAACGCAGTTGCATCCGTGCCGTGGTAATCTGGGCTATATCATTGCAATGATATAGAGCCAACATTTTGAACCGCAGTTCGCTGCTGTCAAGCGTTTATTCTTTGTTTACAGCATCGCAAATACTGCCCCGCCGAAAATGACTCATCTAGCCCCGAAGGAACAATGCAGATTTACATTGTTCCTTCGTCTTTTTATATTGTTCTCTCAATGTTGACATTGTTCCGATAACCGGGTATACTACTGACAAATACTCCACATTGGAGGTCGTTCCATGGCTGACATGATAAGTACGGCGGAAGCCGCTGCGCTTTGGAATCTTTCCCCGCGGCGGGTAGCCATTCTGTGCAAAGAGGGGCGCATCCCCGGCGCGGTCCTGGAGGGACGGCGCTGGCTGATCCCTGCAGACGCCCAAAAGCCGTCCGATCATCGATTGAAAACCGCAGAAAGTGTGAAAACGCCCAAATCGAAGCTGCTTCCCCTGCCCGTGGGCATCTCCGATTTCAAGCGGGCCTCCACCCAATACTACTATGTGGATAAAACCCTGCTCATCCGGGATTTCCTGGATGAGCTGCCGGTCGTTTCCCTGTTCACCCGTCCGCGCCGCTTCGGGAAAACGCTGAACATGGATATGCTGCGCACCTTCTTCGAGAAGACGGAGGAGGACACCTCCGTTTATTTCCGCAATAAGAACATCTGGAAATGCGGGCAAAAATACCGCAGTTATCAGGGCAAATACCCGGTCATCTATATCACCTTCAAAGACATGAAACTCTCCAACTGGGCGGACACGCTGGCGGGCATCCGTTTTCTGTTCACCAATGAGTTTCAGCGGCACGGGGAGCTGGCAGACAGTCCCGAATGTACCAGCAGCGACAAGGAATACTACCTCAAAATTGTGAACGGCACAGCCGGGGAAGCCGAGCTGATGAATGCCCTTCTTGTCCTCTCAAAAATGTTGGATGAGCATCACGGCATCGCGCCGATCATCATTATCGACGAATATGACACGCCGATCCAGCAGGGCCATTTGCTGGGCTTCTACGATGAAGCCGTCTCCTTCATGCGCAATCTGTTTTCCGGCGGCTTCAAGGATAACCCCCACCTCTCCTACGGCTTCCTGACCGGCATCCTCCGGGTGGCGAAGGAGAGCATTTTCAGCGGCCTGAACAACCTGAAGATCAACTCCATCCTGGATGAGCAATACAGTGAATACTTCGGCTTTACTGCACAAGAGGTCCGGCAGATGGCCGAGGATTACCACGTGCCGGAGAAGTACGCAGAGATCTGCGATTGGTACGACGGTTACCGCTTCGGCGCCTCTGATATTTTCAACCCCTGGTCTGTCATCAATTACTTCGGCCATGCCTGCAAGCCCAGGGCCTACTGGGTCTCTACCAGTTCCAACGACATCATCGGTGAGATCATGACCGGAGCCACTGCAGAGCTGTACGAAAAGCTGAATTCTCTCCTGCAGGGGAACACCGTCCTGACCTACATTGATACGGACGTAGTCTATCCGCGGATTCGGGAGAATCCGTCGTCGGTATATAGCTTTCTGCTGGTCACCGGCTACTTGAAGCTGGTCACTGCGGAGCTCTCCATGGGGGACAGCTATATGTGCGAGGTGGCGCTGCCGAACAAGGAGATCGCCTATGTCTACAAAAAAGAGATCCTGGAAAAGCTGGACAGCCTGATCCCTCAGTCCACCGCCATTTCCATCCAGGAGGCGCTGTACACGGGGAATGCGGACGACCTGCAACAGCGGCTGGAAACCCTGCTGCTGCAATCCGCCAGCTATTACGACACTGCGGGAGAGATGTTCTACCATGGCCTGATGCTGGGTCTGACAGCAATGATGGACGACCGCTACCTTGTCACCTCCAACCGGGAATCCGGCGAGGGGCGCTATGATCTGGCGCTGGAGCCGAAGGGTACGGCCCTGCCGGGAATCCTCATTGAGTTGAAAGCGGAGCGGAATGCTTCGGCGGAAGAACTGAAATCCCTGGTAAAGGCAGCACTGGAGCAGATCGACAAGCGGAAATACGATACCGGTTTGAAAGCGAAGGGCGTCAAAAAGGTTCTGAAATACGGCGTCGAATTCAGCGGGAAATCGGTGGAGATTATGGTTGGATAGATCTGAAGGATTATGATCATCAGTCCAGTCGGTTTACTTGTTTTTTAGAATGTCGACAGGACACGAAATACCAAAGATGTAAGGACAAGACAGTATGACAGACTATGAGAATTTGAAAAAGAGTTATATAACCGCAATGCAGCTTGGATTGCAGTTTTGCGGTAGTTACGATGAAGCAAAGCGTGGAAATGATATTCTACATCAATTCTGCAAAACATTTGTCGAGAATAGTCAGTACGGTGATTACGCCAAGGACAGCATGAAGCAAGAGCTGGAAGTATTAAAAGCTTCTCTTTTACAAGAGATAAAGTTGTATTTTCACGAGCAGTTTTGAAGTCGTTTTTTCTTTGTCTACTCTGCTACAGGATTTGACCCCCCAACAGCCTCCTTCATCCGCTTCTTCTCATCTTTGATCCGTGCCCGGACCTCTGTGATCATCTGCTCCAGTAGTGGTTCCACCTCCTCTCGCGTTTTGGCATAGACGGTGTGAACCTCCCGCTTGCCTTGGGCGTTGGTGGGGGTGTAGCGGCCTTCATACAGATGGTCGTTGATCTCATAGATGCCGCCGGTTCCGGATTTGCGGATCTTGCCCCGGTAGGGCGTGAACGGCGCCCGCTGCGGCTGAGTTTCCTTTTCGGTGGGCACTTTCCCGTCGGCGTCCTCGGTGGGCACAAACGCCTCCCCCCGCCCCAAACCCTGCTCGATCCGGTTCGCCGCCCGGACCTGCATCGTATCCGTGATGTGGCTGTAGACGTCGATGGTCGTGGCGGAGGAGATGTGGCCGACGATGGCGGAGAGGGTCTTGATGTCCATGCCGTGCTCCAGGGCGGTGGTGGCGAAGGTATGCCCTTGCGGTATAATTTCGACAAGCCGGAAAAGTCCCGCATTTTCAAGGGGTTTCAAGGTTTCAAGCCTGATTTTTGATCCTTTTCCAAACCAAGAATCAAGCCGGAAAAAACGTCGAATCGCAGGGGGTGTTTTATTATCGACATGTAATTCCCAGGTAGCCGGGAGAATTATCCCGGTATTCCAAGGGTGTTTCAAGCCGCCGAAAAGCAGCATTGGAACGCCCTTTTCATATACTCCTGTTTTGTACCATCAACGTCAAATGAAAAACATGCTGTTATTAGGTCTGGGCTATCTCAGCGATGTCTTCTCGGCACGGCTGAGCAACCGCCTTATGGTTTGTAATAAAGATACCCTGCACCTTTCTTGACTATACTTGCTACGGGTAGCTGTGCCTTGCCCTAGAGAAGTCCCGGTTTCTGTAACGATCACATTGGAGTCTAGGATAATAACAAAAGCTTACTGCAAGGTTTGCAGGCGTCTTGTCCTCCTTGACCTTTTTACGATGTAATGCTTCCAGGTACTGCTGGTAAGGTCACGCTCTTCTCATGTACCCGCCTTCCATTTATCTACTCGTGATGCTCTCTTTTCTCCTGCTATTTCTTGAACCGACCAAAACCATGTCATTATTGTGATTCTTTCCAGCTTATGATAAACTATCAGAGTATACGTGAAACACGTAGGCTTGTGGATGTGATTTGCTCTGACCACGAATAGTTAGGGGTGTGTATTTTGCCTACACAAATTGTTGATTTGTTCTGTGGTATCGGCGGGTTAAGCCGGGGCTTACTGGATGCAGGTCTAGATGTTGTCGCTGGGTTTGATAGCGATCCAACTTGTGAATACGCATATCACGAAAACAATCAAGCAGTCTTTTTCTGTCAAAACATCCGTGAAATGACAGGAGAAGAGATTGAACATTGTTTTGACCATGATGCAACGAGAGTTCTTGTCGGTTGTGCCCCCTGTCAGCCTTTTTCAACTATGCGATTCAAATTAAGAGCAGCAAATCTTACAGACGAAAAAAGCAGCCTATTAACTGAATTTGGCCGTATGATTCAAGCAGTTAATCCTGTTGTCGTATCAATGGAAAATGTACCACAGATTCAGGGGACTCAGGTGTATGCTGATTTTATCACCCGATTAACCAACTTGGGATATCATGTTTCATCTCAGGTTGTATATTGCCCTGATTATGGTATTTCTCAAACGAGAAGACGCTTTGTTCTACTTGCCTCTATCCTCGGTGACATTGAATTGATACCTCCAACTCATAACAGGAATGAAGTAACTCTAGAAACGATAATCCAAGGATTGCCAGTAATTGAAGCTGGTACTGTTGACCCTAATGATCCACTACATAGAGCTGCTAGTTTATCAGAAATCAATCTTCGGCGCATTAGAGCTTCTCGGCCAGGCGGCACCTGGAGGGATTGGCCTGAAGACTTAAGATGTGCGTGTCACCAAAGGGAGAGTGGTCAAACTTATAGTTCTGTATATGGAAGGCTACGATGGGATCAGATTGGTCCAACTATTACAACACAGTTCTATTGTTATGGGACTGGAAGGTATGGTCACCCAGAGCAAGATAGAGCTCTTTCGCTTCGGGAAGGTGCTTTGCTGCAATCATTTCCTCCGACATACGAATTCATTAATCCGAACAGAACCTTTTCATTTCGTGATATTGCTCGTCATATTGGAAATGCTGTTCCTGTTCGGCTTGGGGAAATAATCGGTGAATCTATCGTAAACCATTTAACTCAACACCATATAGATTTTTAGTGATGAGGTTTAATTATGGAATACAAGTACACAATGTCATTGAGTTTGAATGTTCTTAATCATTTGGGCATAAACCTGTACAGCAATGTCCCCGCTGTACTATCTGAAATAGTTGCCAACTCTTGGGATGCAGATGCTCAAAATGTGTCTGTTGATATCAACAACTGCGAGATTATCATTGAAGATGATGGCTGTGGAATGACAGCATCCGAGATAAATGGCCATTTTCTAAAAGTTGGCTATCAAAAGCGTGAGGAAAAACAAGTATCTGATACGTTTAATCGCCAGTTTATGGGACGCAAGGGCATAGGTAAGCTATCTATGTTTTCAATAGCGAAAACAGTCGAGGTGTATTCACGAAAGACTGTTAATGGAACAGTTGAAGAAAATGCATTAAGGATGAATGTCGATGTTATAGCCGACACCATCAAGAACGAGAACAAAACTGCTGAAAGGGACTATCATCCAGAGATTTTGGATGAATTCCCACCTCTTGAAAAAGATGGAACCAAAATAGTACTAAAAGACTTGAAAAAGAACACATCGTCCTTAACCCCAGAGTATGTCCGAAAAAGAATAGCCAGACGATTTGGTATTATCGGATCTGAATACCATTTTTCTGTTAAGGTAAACGGCAAAGACGTCACCATAAATGATAGAGACTATTATCACAAATTGAGTTATATATGGTATTATGGAGAAGAAAGTAAGAAGTATGCTGATTATTCCACCAAAGCTACTCACAAAGAGTGCCGCGATAATAAGTTAAAAACCCCTAATCAGACATACGTGGTTTCTGGGTGGATTGGAACTGTTGATGCATCTGGAGATTTGAAGGATGGGGATGAAAACCTCAACAAAATCGTGATTTTGGTGAGAGGTAAGCTAGGTCAAGAAGACATCCTTTCGGAATACTCGGAGGGCGGATTATATTCAAAATACCTCATCGGGGAGATTAACGCGGACTTTTTTGATACCGATGATGCTGATGATATGGCGACTAGTAGTCGACAAGAGTATAGACGAGACGATGAGAGATTTCTTTCCCTGAAGCAATTTATAAATGATGAATTGAAATACATTCAAGGAAAGTGGACTGACCTGCGCAATGAATCTGGAAAAGAAAAGGCAATTGCATTACTCCCTGCCATTGATACTTGGTTCAATTCTCTCACAGGTGATAATCGTAGGTATGCAAAGAAGATGTTCGGTAAGATTAATCAGATTCCAGCAGATGATATCAAGAAGCGTGAGGTCATTAAGTATAGTGTGCTGGCTTTTGAAAAGCTTCGTTATGCAAATAAACTAAGTGCCATTGAGGACATAAACCTCGAAAGCCTTGAAGCAATTAAAGACGTGTTTTTGGGACTAGATGAGCTTGAAGCAACTCTGTATTATCAGATAATCCGAGAACGAATTGAGATTATCAAAAAGTTCCAGCAGATAACCGATGACGACATGCGTGAAAAGGTTATTCAAGAGTACCTGTTCAATCATCTATGGCTGCTGGATCCTGCTTGGGAGCGTGTTGATGGAACCGATTATATGGAAAGAACTGTTTTGAATGCGCTCAATGCCGTTTATGACGGGCTCACTCAAGATGAGAAGAACGGTCGACTAGATATTGGATATAAAACCACCGCAGGCAAACATATTGTGATTGAACTAAAAAAGGCAAGACGAGTAGTAAAAACAGGGGAATTAACTGCTCAAGTAATGAAATACAGCGAAGCTTTGGGAAAAGTGCTTTCTGAATCCGGCCACAAAGGCGAACCCTTTGAAATAATATGCGTTCTTGGAAAGCCCGTTGATAACAATAACGATCCATCACACAGAGAGCATGTTAATCAAAGCCTTAAAGCTTGGAATGCCAGAATTGTCTATTATACTGAACTCATTGAAAATGCATTTAAGGCATACAATGATTTTGTTGCCGCAAACCATCAAGCTCAGGGCCTTATTGAACTTATGCAACAACTTGAAATTGACACAAGGGAAGACTAAACTTTTGTTTCTATTCTGAGTTTAAAGCACCTATATTTCCGTTTTGCCCCTTCAAAATCAGCGGTTATATAGCACTTTACAAAATCAGGTGATTTTTCGAGCTGGTTCATCACAGATCTAATTACTTTTTTGGGATGATCTGAACGAAGACCGCATATTTTGGCACATTCTTCAATCAATTCAACATCCCCATACCAAATCGTCTGCCTTCTTTTTACAATCATCAAGTTTTTCATACATTGTGCAACAGTGATTTCAATTCACCACCCGTTTTATTTGCTCTTTGTTTTGCCATTCTTACGATATGCTAGATTTCGGAGTTTATACTCTTCTTAAAGCCACATCATAATACAGATTTACAAGTCACAGGAGAGAGATAATGCATAGAACAACCGTACCACCTAAGCAAAACCATGGTGCAGAACAGATCGTGCGCATCCCACTGACTGAGTTACAACCTTTCCCCGATCATCCCTACGGTATCCGGGAGGATCAAGCTATGTTGGATACTGTGGACAGTGTGAAGCAAAACGGTGTTGTTGTGCCTGCCATCGTCCGGCCCAGACCAGAGGGCGGCTATGAAATCGTCGCCGGGCACAGGCGCAAGCTGGCATCCGAACGGGCAGGCTTTACGGATATGCCCTGTATCGTCCGTAATCTTACCGATGATGAGGCGATCATCCAGCTTGTGGATTCCAACGCCCAGCGGGAGGACGTGTTGCCCAGCGAACGGGCTAAGGCATACAAGATGCGGCTGGAGGCCATCAAGCGCACGGCGGGAAGGCCGAGGAAGGAACTTTCAGACGAAGAACCATCTTCAGGAAATTCGCTGAATAATTCGGCGAATTTCCGAAGCGACGATGAAGTGGGAAATACGGACGGTATCAGCGGAGATACCGTCCGTAATATTATCTCCCTCAACAACCTGGTCCCAGAGCTGATGCAGATGGTGGACGATAAGAAGATCTCCCTGACGCCTGCATATCAGATCGCGGCGCTGACCGAACCGGAGCAGCGCCTCTTGATTGAAACGATGGACAGTGAGCAGGCCACCCCTTCCGTTTCCCAGGCCCAGCGGATGCGGAGGCTCAGTCAGACGGGCGAGCTGAACGAGGACAATATGCTCCAAA
Source organism: Porcincola sp. (assembly GCA_045118075.1). Taxonomy (GTDB): domain Bacteria; phylum Bacillota; class Clostridia; order Lachnospirales; family Lachnospiraceae; genus Merdiplasma. Next base: position 9,790 of record JBGUOI010000136.1, read on the forward strand.
TCATGATGGAACAGAAAAAGCCGCAGAACTCCAGCATCACGATTCCGCTGGACAAGCTCCGCAAATACTTTCCCAAAACCTACTCCCCCGCGAGGATAGAGGAGACGATCTTCAAACTCCTGGATCAGTGGCTGAAGCGCCGCCAGCGGAGCCAGGAAAGATAACTGAACATTGGACAGTACGCCGGACAGGTAAACCCTGCCCGGCTTTTTTGCTGCCCGAAAATGGAACGAAAGGACTGCCTGCCTATGAAAAATGACGCCGTAATCACCGGCCAGAGTGAGCTTGCCGTGGAGCGTTTCCGTGACGACACCCGCCACATGATCATCTTTGACGTGCTGAGCCCATGCAGCCCCGTCGGACAAAAGGGAGAACGCCTGCGGCTGTTCCTGACCGACGAGGCATATGCCAAAGCCAGGGCCGCCCAGGAGCAAGGCTATATCCGCATCAAAAAACACGCCGCCGTCGTTGAGGGATACATTCTGCCCGGCAAAAAGAAAAAGCGGCGGCATTGACACTTGAATGATCTGTCATGAAAGGAATGGTGTTTATGGCTGTATTTCGTATCGACAAAACGAAGGATTACACCGTGATGGCAAACCATCACCTGCGCAATAAGGCTCTCTCCCTGAAAGCCAAGGGGTTGCTGTCCTTGATGCTCTCCCTCCCCGACGATTGGGACTATACCACGAAGGGTCTTGCCACGATCTGCAAGGACGGCGTGGACAGCATCTGTTCCACGGTCCGGGAGCTGGAGAGCGCCGGTTACATCCAGCGCCGCCGCATCCGGGACGGCCACGGACGCTTGGCGGAGATTGAGTACACGATCCTGGAACATCCCGCAGAACCGGAGATTTCACCTAAACGGGAAAACCCAGTCTTGGAGAATCCAGTCTTGGAAAACCCTGAACAGGTTGAGCCTAAACAGGAGAAACCTGAACAGGAAAAGCCCGTCGCATTATTAAATACTAAGAAATCAAAAACGAAAAAATCAAATACTGACCGATCAAATACTCAGTCTTTCCTTCCTTCGGAAGCGCCGGAGACAGACGGACAGACAGACGGACAGGAGCTGAGAGCGGAGATTCGGGATCAGATCGAGTACGAGTATCTCGTAACGCCTCTCAATCAGGGGCAGGTGGACGAGCTGGTGGAGATCATGATGGAGGTCGCCATAAACCGGAGCAAAACCGTCAAGATCGGGCGGGACGCGGAATATCCCGCCGCCTATGTCCGGGACCGATTCCGAAAGCTCACCGGAGAACATATCCGCAAGGTCCTGGAAGGGATCGGAGAAAACACCACCCGCGTGTATAACACCAGGGCGTATCTGCTGGCGGCGCTGTTCAACGCGGTGTCCACCATGGACAACCACTACGCCATGCTGGTCAACCATGACTTCTACGGCGATTCGCCATAAATCGAAACTAGGAGGTGACTGCCTGTGCAGGAAGAAATTGAAAACAAGATCGTCGTGATGATCACCAACTGCACCAAGCTCACCGCAGCGGAATTGCGGCGGGCGCTGGAAAAAGTGCTGGCCCAGATCAAATCCAGCCGCAGCCGGAAACAGCAAAAGCAGGAGGAGGTCCCTCACGGGAAAATGACCGTGAAGGAGCTTGCCCAAAAAGACAAAGGGATGCAGAGCATTGAAGTCAACGACGATACCATCGGCGCTTTCAACCGTGTTGCCCGGAAATACGGCATCGACTTTGCCCCCTTCAAGGTCAAGGGAGAGAATAAGTACATGGTCTTTTTCAAGGCCCCGGACGCTGACGCTATGACCGCTGCTTTTACGGAGTACACGCAGAATCAGGTGAAAAAGGCGTCCCGGCCCACCATCCTTCAGCGGATGGAGCATTTCAAGAGCCTTATCCAGCATCCAAAGAAGGACAAGACACGCCACAAGGAGCCGGAGCGGTGAAGCGGCGGAACATCAAGAAGCTCCTGATCCTCAATTCCCCGTATCTGTTATTCGCCCTGCTGGGTACAAAGCTGGGTCAGGCAGCGCGGTTGGCCCCCGGCGGTGACTTCTCCACCAAGGTCTTGCACATTCTGGATGGCGTCAAGGCAGCGTTTTCGTCCTTCGCCCCCAGCTTCCATCCCATCGACCTTTGCATGGGGATCGCTGTCGCTGCGGTGATCCGGCTGGTGGTCTATGTCAGGAGCAGGAACGCAAAAAAGTTCCGCAAGAATGAGGAATACGGCTCGGCCCGCTGGGGGACGCCGGAGGACATCGCGCCCTTCGTCGATCCCGTCTTTGCCAACAACATCATCCTCACGCAGACGGAGAGCCTTACGATGAACAACCGCCCCAAGGACCCCAGGACGGCGCGGAACAAAAACGTGCTGATTATCGGCGGTTCCGGCAGCGGCAAGACAAGGTTCTGGCTGAAGCCTAACCTCATGCAATGCACGTCGGAAAAGTACCCCTGCTCTTTTGTGGTCACGGACCCAAAGGGGCATAATAGTTAGTGATAGAACTTCCGGCCAAAAAGGCAGGAATCTTTACATAACTTGGACTTGCTACGAAGTCCAGGTTGGAAAGGAGGACTATCACTATGGCGAAACCCGGACAGATCGGTATCACGGCCCTTTATGAACGCTTATCCAGGGACGATGAACTTCAGGGCGAAAGCAATAGTATCACCAACCAGAAGGAATATCTGGAAAACTACGCGAAGCAACATGGCTTCACTCATATAAAGCATTTCTCGGATGATGGGTACAGCGGGACAACTTTCCGGCGTCCAGCGTTTGCAAAACTGATGGACGAGGTAGAAGCCGGAAATATCAGCACCATCATCGTCAAGGATATGAGCCGTTTCGGCAGAAACTATCTTCAAGTCGGCTACTATACCGAAATTCTTTTCCCGGAAAAGGGTGTCCGTTTTATTGCTGTGAATAACAGTGTAGACAGCTCTTCCCCGATGGCCAACGACTTCACACCGTTCCTGAACATCATGAACGAGTGGTACGCCAAGGATACCAGCAATAAAATCAAAGCTGTATAAACCACGCGCGAAAGACTACCCCCAGCGTCGGATGAATGATCGCACAGGAAGAATAAAAGGCCCTTGAAATCGGCGAAAGCGCGTGATTTCAAGGGCTTCGCAGCGTCCGGGACAGCTCAGCGGAACTGATTCAGTTCCTTATTGCATACATAGCCCACCGATGCGAGCTTTTCCTTCAGTTCCTCCGGGTCGGCGTTCTCCCCTTTGCAGAAATCCTCCAGGGTCGGATACTGATCCCGCAGTTGGGTGTTCACATAGCTCAGAAGGATTATAGGGTCTTTCGGAATCATAGTCTGTCTCCCTTCTATTTCCAATTCCGCTGCTGCACCTCGCTTCGGAGGAACAGGGTGCTCTTTTCCGAGGCCTTGATCGGGTGTTTACTTGACGTATGTCAAGTAAATGGGTATGCCTTCGGCGATATCGGCGGGACTGTTTTTCTACAAGTTCTGCTTCTGCCGCGTCAGGATGGTGCGGTATACCCGGTCGGCGATGATCCCCCGATCCCGCTGGGCATAGTAGGACAGCGGCTCCTCCAGCGCCTTGCGAAGCTCCGCCTCGCTGAACTGCGGGATCTGAAGCTGCGGCCCGTACAGATTCCGGGCGTGGATGATCTGCCGGTTGAAGGTCGTCTGGAAGGGCCGCGCCGTTGCGGAGCGGATCAGCTCCGCAGGGTCGATATCCATGGGCGCCGTCTGCGTATTGGACAGCAGCCCCGCGCCGTTGTCGAAAATGGGACAGTAATCAAAAACGCCGTTTTTCTCCAGCACGGCGATGTTGTTCAAATGTCGGTCGTCATTCAGAAACAGTGCGTCCACCTCAAACAGCAGCGTCAGATAACGGGGAAACTGCTTAAGGCCCGTGGTTTCCGCCGTGGCCTCCGCAAGATAGGCGATGCGCCGCTTGTCGCTCGGCAGCCGCGCCAGGGTGTCTTTGAGGGAACGCTCCATGCGCCGGAACAAATGGGACAGCGTGATGATGGATTCCCCCGGATGCAGGAAGTCGGCGCTGGAGCAGCCGTTCCGGTCCCGTCCGTGGACATGAATCCGCTCCATGCGGTAGCGGGCAAAGCGGAAGGGCGTTTCGGTCTCAATATTGCTGGTTTCCAGCAGCCGGGAGATCACGGTTTCCGCCAGGCCCTCATAGCCGAATTGATCCAGCTTGTACCAGCGGCTTCCCTCCTTCCATTTCTCCTGATTGCCCTTGGACGAGGTTTCCGCCACCTTCTCGTCGCTGACAAAATGCACGGTCACAGCCGCCCCACCTCCATCCACTGGTCATCCTCCGCCATGCGCCCCTGGGTCTTTTGGACGATGGCCAGCGGGTCATATTCCTCCAGCCCCAGCGCCTCCAGATATTCCTGCAGGCCCGCTCGCTGTCTCGGAATGCAGCGTTCCTCCAGGAAGGCTTCAAAGTCAGCCCAGGTCGGCGCCGCGTTTTTGCCAAAGGCGGTTTTCACCATCCTATCCGTGTAGTTTTCCACGCGCAGATCTTTCGCCGTTTGGTCGGCATAGATGAGCGTACACAGCCTTTCGCCGCTGTGGTAGCGGATCGCCAGCAGCGTATGACCTGCCGCCAATCGTCCCTCCCGGTACTGCTCCATACTCTGCTCCGGGCGCACGGTGATCGTCTCGCCGTCAAAGGACAGCGTGACGCGGCGAAGCCCGTCGTCAAGCCCCAGCGCCCGTACCCACGCGCTGGGCAGCGAGAGCTTATAGGTCTTCGCCCCGTTTCCGGCAGTGCCTCCCGCCTTGCTGA
>JBGUOI010000137.1:0-6719 GCA_045118075.1 Porcincola sp.
AAAGCAATCCGGATAATAATGGGTGGTCACCCTCACATCATCCGGTCCGATCCCCTCCGTAAACGGGTGCTCGGTCGTCGTCATCGCTCCGCGGGTGAAATCAAAATCCATCAGATTCAGCAGATACTCTCCCAGCTCTTTCTGCTGGGCATCGGTGACCGGTCTGGAAAGGAAATCAGTGCGAATCTTCTTCGGGCTTTTGCGGATCTTCTCAAGAAGGGCTCCGAGACGTTCCCGGCACCTTGCAAAGATCGGGTCAAGGTCAGCCATCCGGATGCCCCGCTCGTAATCATCCAGCATGATATCATAGAGCTGCAGGGGCTCTTCTCCCTCTTCATGTTCTCTCAGGGAGATCATCTCCTTCTGGACTTCCTCCACCTTCTCAAGTGAGCCGGCAAAGAGGGAAAAATCCGAGGCAGCCCGGGCACTGTTCCAGTCAACAAAGGCTTTGTTGAAGACCAGGGAATATTCCAGGTCCTTCTCGGGAGTAATATTCTTATTCTTCATATACTGCCGGTGAAGAAGCTCTGCAAGGACCCGGTCGAATTCTCCCAGTTCCTCACGTCTTTCATAGAGAGTCAGCGCGGCCTTTTCAAAGTCAGGATCTTTGATCAGGGCAAATGCTTTGTTATCCATAAAGGCAGCCACCTCTCCCTGCCTCTCCATCGCTTTCTTCGGGCAGATGGTCTCCTGGTCAAACATGAGCGCCCTGCCGGCCTGGAGGTACATCTCCGCCTCGGCCAGGATCTTTTTTACATGGGCCAGTGCCTGTGCTGTTTCTTGAGTCATAGCTTATGTCTCCTTTTTCGATTCAGGGATACTCAGTCTCACCTTGAGGATCCTGTTCTTGCTGATCCTCTCTACCCGGAGCACCTCCCCGTCGGGTGTCACCACTTCCTCGCCTGCCTCCGGCAGCCTCTCGAGTTTGCCGATGATATAGCCGCCGATGGAGTCATAATCCTCCGACACCAGATGTGTCCCGACCGCGTCGTTCACATCGTCAAGATTTACGGATCCTCTGATGATCCAGGTATTCTTCCCTTTGCGGAGGATCCGGTATTTCTCATCGTCATCATATTCATCCCTGATCTCACCGACCAGTTCCTCGAGCAGGTCTTCTATCGTAAGAATCCCCAGCGCAGCCCCGTACTCATCAAGCACTACCGACATACTGGCCTGGTTTTCTCTCATCTCCGGAAGCAGATCCGAGATCCGTTTGGTCTCGATCGTAAAGTAGGGATCGTACATGATATCCCGCACCTGGAAAGAATCATTCCTGGGCTGGTATACAAAATCCTTGAAGTTGATGATGCCTACCACATTTCCCCTGTCCTCCTCATAAACAGGAAGCCGTGTGTATTTGGTCCTCCTGAAAATGGTGCTGACAGTCTCGTAGGTGTCATCCGTACTCACCATGACCATGTCCGCGCGCGGCACCATGACGTCTTTAGCCTGTGCATCCCAGAAATCGAACACGTTCATCAGCATGCTGTGTTCATCATCCTCCAGGACGCCGGCCTGTTCACCCACATCCAGCCAGGAACGCAGCTCCTGCTCCGTGATCTGTGCTCTTCCGGCATTGGGGTCGATCCGAAAAAGGATCATCACCAGTCTCGACAGTCCGTTCACCAGAAAGATCAGCGGTCTGGCCACTGTCATCAAAAACCAGATCGGACGGGCATAGGCAAGAGCGAGTTTCTCAGACTGCGATGCCGCCATCGTTTTAGGCGTCACTTCACAGAAAATAAGAATCACCAGGGTCAGCAGTCCGCTGGCGATTCCGATCATGCGGCTCCCGAACTGATGGATCGTCAGGCTGGTGACCAGAGAGGAAGCAAAAATGTTGACCAGGTTGTTCCCGATCAAAACGGCGCTGATCATCCTGGAATAGTGATCCGTGATTCTGATGACCGTCTCCGCCTTCGTATTTCCCTCATCCGCAAGTGTTTTGATCCTGATTCGGTTTACTGTTGAGAAAGCTGTCTCAGCCGAAGAAAAGAAAGCCGAGAGCAGCAGTAAAACAGCCAGCAGACATAGACTGGCAATGTCCTCATTGGACACGATTCATCATCCTCCTTATTTCCTGTTGAAGTAATCATAGGTGATCCGGGAGATCGCGGCAATGTCGCCGTTCTTATTCCATCCGTTCCCCGGGGCGGTGACCATCACCACCAGTATATAGTCTCCACCTGGAGAATAAACGATCGCTGCGTCATGGCACGTGTCATCCGTCTCGCCGGTCTTATTGGCTACCGTCACGCCGGAAGGAACTCCGGCAGGGATCTTCCCGCGCCTGGTCTGTGCCTTCAGGTGGTCCAGCATTTTTTTCGAAAAAGCACGGCTGACGCATTTTCCGCGATAAACGCTCTCCAGGAAAAAGCCGCAGTCTGCCGCGGAAGTCCGGTTATAGCTCGAAGCGGACCTCGTTCCGAACGAATTGTCTGCCGGCTGGCAGCCGTGACAGATCACGGTATCTGCGAATCCGCGCGCACTGATCCACAGGTTTGTATAATCCAATCCGACTTTCATGACAAGCGAATTGAAGCACGAGTTGTCACTCGAGGCGATCATTCTCCTGATCCTTCCGGACACTTCATCCTCTTTTAATCCGCCGCTTTTGATCTTCTCATAGGCAGCTCCCATTGCATACAGCTTGATCAGGCTGGCCGCGTACATCCTTCGGTTATTGATCGTAATGCTCTCACCGGTCTTAAGATCCTTGACATAGATGCTGAAGTTGCCGGAGCAGCTTACGGCCTTCTTTTTCAGTTTCTGCTTCAGTCCGGCCAGTTTCGGTTTCCTGCCCGTATCCAGTTCAAGCTTTTTAAGATCCGGCAGGACCCTGCGTTTTTCCTGCTTCGATCCGATGCTCAGTTTATTGACACTGACCACCTTCCGGACGGTCTGGACCGAAGAGGGATCCCGCCAGGGGGCCGCCGCCGCCTGCAGGGACACAAGCAGCATTGCCGTTATCAGAAGGATGCACCCGAACGCTCGTCCGGGGGCAGTTCTTTTCAGATTCATGGTTCTCCCCTCAGCTATCATTTCCGAAAAACAATTTACGCTATCATATCACAACCTTTCTGCTAAGAAAAGACGGCTTCCGGCTCCAATTGTGTTATAATAGGAAAAACAGCGGATTTTTCCGACGAAAAACTGCCGCACAGCATATACATGTCAAAAAGGAGTATTGCCATGATCACCGATTTTGTGAAATTGAAAATGCCCGACAAAGACGCGCTCAAGCAGGAGTTGTCAGCCGAACGGGATAAACTGTTTGCATCCCAGACAAAGATCAAAGAGGCAAAGCTGCCCGTCATGGTCATTTTTGAGGGCTGGGGAGCTGCCGGAAAAGGCAGTGTGATCGGAAGGGTCATCAAAAACATCGACCCGCGTTTCTTTAAAGTGAGGACCACGGCTGCGCCTACAGCGGAAGAACTGCGCTACCCGTTCCTCTACCGCTTCCTTAAGGAGATCCCGGAAGAGGGTAAATTCACGTTCTATGACACCTACTGGATGAACGATGTCATCAACGGCCTCATGGATAAAACCCTGTCGGAGAAACAGTACGCCGACCGGATCCGGAGCATCAACACGACAGAGCGCTCCCTCACGGATAACGGCTATCTGGTCATGAAGTTTTTCTTCCAGATCGACAAGAAAGAGCAGAAAAAACGGCTTGATGCTCTTCTCGATGACCGCAACACGAAATGGCGCGTCACCTCGGAAGATCTTTACGAGAATAAGCACTACTCCCGTTTTGAGAAAGCCTACGACCGCTATCTGGCCGACACGAACCGCAGCGCGGCTCCCTGGTATGTGATCGATGCCGACAACGCCAAATGGGCAGAGCTTCAGGTCCTTCGATTCCTGAACCAGGGCATCGACACCGCCCTGAAAAATCATTCACTGGCGGTTCCGATCCTGCAGAACACTTTCCCGCTCTCCCCCGTCCCGCTGCTGAAGGATATTCCGCTCAAAGACAAGGTACTCACGGAAGAAGAATACGATAAAAAACTTGATGAGCTCCAGGAAGAACTCGGGAAACTCCACAACGAGATCTACCGGAAAAAGATTCCGGTGATCATCGCCTATGAAGGCTGGGATGCCGCCGGCAAGGGAGGCAATATAAAGCGCATCACCAGTGCGCTCGACCCGCGCGGCTTCGAAGTCCATCCGATCGCCAGTCCCGAGCCTCACGAAAAAGCCCGGCATTTTCTCTGGAGATTCTGGACGCGTCTTCCCAAGGACGGCCATATCGCCGTCTTTGACAGGACCTGGTACGGCCGCGTCATGGTGGAACGCATCGAGGGTTTCTGTTCAGAGAACGACTGGCAGCGCGCCTACAACGAAATGAATGAATTTGAAAAAGAGCTGTCTGACTGGGGCGCCGTCGTCATCAAATTCTGGGTCCAGATCGACAATGCCACCCAGCTCGAGCGCTTCAACGACCGCCAGAACACTCCCGAAAAACAGTGGAAGATCACTGACGAAGACTGGCGCAACCGCGAGAAATGGGATCAGTACGAAGAAGCGATCAACGAGATGCTCCAGAAGACCAGTACGACCTTTGCTCCATGGCACATTCTGGAGTCCAACGACAAAAAATACGCCCGCATCAAAGCACTGACCATCGTGGTCAATGAGCTGAAAAAGGCGTGCAAAAAACGCTGACATTTTAAAAAGAGGGGACGAAAAGCCGTCCCCTCTTTCTTTATTCCCGCTTAGCCCGCGACATCTCCAGAAATCGCTCCTCCAGGTCTTCTCTCATGATGAGTCTTGCACTCCTGATTTCCATTCCTGTCTGTCCGAAATAAAGCCGAATCATAAAATTGGTCATATAGGCCGGTTCGAGCGGAACCGTCACACACCGCCACTTACTGTCGGCGCCGGTCAGCGTCACCGTCCCCGCCACCATCGCATCCTTGAATATGGTCAGCGGAATCTGAGCCCGCGGGTTATCACTTACGGTCCTGACCTCGAGCACGAGGTCATACCTTCCTCTTCTTTCCTGGGTGACGGTAAAAGCGCTGCTTCTTCCCTTCAGCGGTACTATGCCGGTGATATCCAGTTCGGTCCTGGCACCGGCTTTCACCGGAACGGCGTTCTGCAGTGTGGTCTCCCCTTCATCAAGAGTAGCTGCAAGTGCCTTGTCTAGTTCGCTCTCCTCGCCGATGGATCTAAGCCAGGTCGGAGTCGTAAGAAGAAAGCGGCAGATGTTGGCAGCGCTTCTTAACAGTTCTCCCCGTGTCAGGGTCCCCCTGCGCAGGGAATCTTGCAGGTTGTCACCATTGCTGTTGGCTCCGGCATCGGCGTTGACCATATTCAGATCATTCTGTGCCCTTACCTGAGCCGCTGCATTGGCGAGAGTTCCTTTCATGCCGGCGCCGTCATTCGCAGCTGCCCACCAGTCAGTCATAACGATCCCGTCAAATCCCCACTCTTCGCGAAGGATGACAGTCATCAGGTCATAATGTCCGGAGGTCCAGATTCCATTGACCGGCCCGTAAGTGGACATGACTGCTCTCGCATTCCCTTCCCTGACAGCGATCTCAAATCCCTTCAGGTAGATCTCACGCAGCGCGCGCTGGGAGATGATATTGTCGACGCGGTGACGGTTCGTCTCCTGTGTATTGGCAGCAAAGTGTTTGATCACCCCGCTGATTCCGCAGGAAGCCATCCCGCGAAGCTGGGAGGCGGCGATCCTTCCGGTCAGCAGCGGGTCTTCCGAGAAATACTCGAAGTTTCTCCCGTTAAGAGGATGTCGATGGATATTCATGCCCGGGCCGAGAAGCGCATCGATCCTGTTCCGGCGAAGTTCCAGACCTTCCCACTCGTACAGCTTGCTGCAGAGCTCTTCATTGAAGGTGGATGCCAGGCAGGTCCCGTTCGGCAGGGAAAAGGCGTGCATGCCGCAGTCCATTCGGATCCCACTCGGCCCGTCAGCGCAGCCGGCAACCGGAATCCCAAGACCGAGCAGTTCATCCGTCACACCGCCGAACGCACCCGCGATTCCGGGCGTGACTTTGGGAGAGCTCATCCCCTCTCCCCTTATCATGGCGCACAGCCCTTCATCAGTGATCTGAGAAAGGAAGTCTTCCATCGGGACACGTCCGGAGGCGGCATCCTTCAGTTTGTACCCCTTATCCCCTTCAAAAGGCCGGTTCTCCGGCAGGGATGAAAGACGTTTCAGGGCCGGATCCGCTGTCTGCAGCGGGACATCTTCCCAGTCGATCTTACCGGCGTTTTCTCCGGCCGGACGTATCCGTTTAAAAGCGCTGACCGGCGCCATCGCTTCCGAACACTGTCTGATCAGGATCGTTTTTTCGATCATCCTGCTGCCGGCCGCAGCGGCGCTTTTCACATCCGTACCGACAAGGAAAGAATAGAGCCCCTCTTCGAGTACATAGGAATTCGGATATCCGCTAAGTCCGCTGTCATCATAGGACGCATACCGATAGTCCGGGATTTCAAATAAGATCTCCTGAGCCTGTCCCGGAAACAGGCTTCCGGTCTTGGCAAAATTACACAGCACCCTGGCCGGTTTCCCGAGCCTACCCTGCGGGGCGGATACATAGACCTGGACGACTTCTTTGCCCGGCCTTTCGCCTGTATTGATGACGCTGACTTTTATCCGGACGCTCGTATGCCCGTCCGCATCTTCTTTCATCTCAAAAGACAGGAACCTGGTCATAAAACTTGTGTAGGAAAGACCGTAT
>JBGUOI010000138.1:0-3102 GCA_045118075.1 Porcincola sp.
CCGTCAGAGGTTTATACTCAATGACCGCGCCGCTTTCGCGGACAGTTTTAAAAAGCTTTCCGCGGGCATCCACCTGTTCTTCGCAAAAAACAAAGAAAGTCGTCTCCGGCGGATTCTTAAGAAGTTCCAGAAGTGCTTTCGTGTCACTTGTCTCATTTGCGCCTTTAAACAGCCCGCTGCCCCGGATCTCGATCAGCCGCCGCTCCGCGAAAAAGGGCATCGTCTCCGCCTGGGAAATGACTTCCCTGATCGGAAGATCCTTCCCTTCATAGCGCGACCAGTTCATCGTATCCTCTTCCGATGTAAGCACCCTGCGAATCTTCACGCAGTCATTATCCCTCAAGTAAGCCTCCGGGCCGTAAAGCAGATAACAATGGCTGAAGGTTCCTTTTTTGATGTCATCATCGATCCGGCTCATAAAAGCATCCTCTCCCAAATGAAATAAAAAAAGACTTCTCCGGCCGGAGCGTGTTCCACGGGATAAATAAGTGTGAGACCGGACACCTCCGATACAGGTTTCCCCATACTCTTCCCAGAACCGGTGAAGTCTTTAGTATTATATCAGTAAAGAAAGATTATGTACAGTTTACAAATGGAGTCACGCTTTCAGGTATTTGCTCACATACTGCCCGGTATACGATCCCGGCATCTTCGCAACTTCCTCCGGCGTGCCCTGCGCGATCACACGCCCGCCGCCGTCGCCGCCTTCCGGCCCCATATCGATGATATAGTCCGCGTTCTTGATCACATCCAGGTTGTGTTCAATGACGATCACGGTATTTCCGCTGTCCGCCAGCCGCTGCAGGATATCAACCAGCTTGTGGACGTCCGCAAAGTGCAGGCCGGTGGTCGGCTCGTCAAGTATGTACACCGTCTTTCCGGTGCCGCGCCGGCTCAGTTCGGTCGCCAGCTTGATGCGCTGGGCTTCTCCGCCGGAAAGCTCGGTAGAGGGCTGGCCCAGACGGATGTAGGACAGGCCTACATCATAGAGTGTCTGGATCTTATTCCGGATGGAAGGAATCGCGTCAAAGAAGTGAAGCGCCTCCTCCACCGTCATGTTCAGCACGTCGTAGATGTTCTTTCCTTTATAGTAGACATCGAGCGTCTCCCGGTTATAGCGTTTGCCATGGCAGACTTCACAGGGCACATAAACGTCCGGCAGGAAATGCATCTCGATCTTCAGAATGCCGTCGCCGCTGCAGGCTTCGCACCGGCCGCCCTTCACATTGAAGCTGAAACGTCCCTTCTTGTATCCGCGCGCTTTCGCATCCTGCGTGGAAGCGAACAGGTCGCGGATCTGATCAAACACTCCGGTATAGGTAGCCGGATTGGAACGCGGCGTTCTGCCGATCGGTGACTGGTCGATGGCAATGACCTTATCCAGCTGCTCGAGGCCTTCCACCGATTTGTGCCTGCCGGCGATGGTCCTGGCGCGGTTCAGCTTTTTAGCCAGTACTTTGTAAAGGATCTCGTTTACCAGCGAGCTTTTGCCCGAGCCCGAAACACCGGTCACACAGGTAAAAACGCCGAGCGGGAACTGAACGTCGATCTTTTTCAGGTTGTTCTCAGCAGCGCCGGTGACTTTCATCCATCCCGAAGGCGTGCGTCTTACCGCCGGTACGGGTATCTGTTTTCGGCCGCTTAAGTAATCACCGGTCACCGATTCCGGACAGGCGATGATGTCATCCACGGTGCCGCTGGCCACGATCTTTCCGCCGTGCTCTCCGGCTCCCGGTCCGATATCGACCAGGAAATCCGCTGCGCGCATGGTATCCTCATCATGCTCGACCACCACCAGGGTGTTGCCCAGATCCCTTAAGGAGAATAACGCATTCAGCAGTTTATCATTGTCGCGCTGGTGCAGCCCGATGCTGGGCTCATCCAGGATATAGGCCACACCGACAAGCCCGGAACCGATCTGCGTCGCGAGTCGGATCCGCTGGGCTTCTCCGCCGGAGAGAGTCCCGGTCGCCCTCGAAAGAGTCAGGTACTCCAGTCCCACATTGACCAGAAAAGCGATCCTGGAGCGGATCTCCTTAAGGATCCGGTCGCCGATCAATAGCTGCTGCTTTGTCAGCTGAAGGTTCTGCAGAAATACCTGCAGTTTCCCGGCAGACATGTCTGTCATCTCAAAAATATTCTTGTCGCCGATCGTTACCGCCAGGGCGGATTTTTTCAGACGCTGCCCGCCGCAGGCGCTGCAGGGCGTGATCCGCATAAAGCTTTCATATTCCGCCTTCATCGTATCGGAAAAGGTCTCGCGGTAGCGCCTTTCCACATTCCGGATCAGGCCTTCAAAAGCTACATCGTAGACTCCCTGTCCTCGCTGGCTCTTATAATGGACCTTGACTTCTTTCCCGTCTGTCCCCTCGATCAGGACATGTTTTACTTTATCGGAATACTTCTCAAACGGGGTATCCAGGTCAAAATGATATTCCTCCGCAAGGGCATCCAGGATCGCCCTCGTAAAGCTGCCCTTCTCCCGGGCCGACTGCCATCCCGTCACGGCGATGGCCCCTTCATTGATGCTCAGCGATGTGTCCGGAATCATAAGATCCGCATCAAATTCCATCTTATAGCCCAGGCCGGTGCACTCCGGACAGGCCCCGAACGGGTTGTTGAAGGAAAAGCTGCGCGGCTCGATCTCATCAATGCTGATTCCGCAGTCTACGCAGGCAAAGCTCTGGGAGAAAGTGATTTGAGAGGGCTCCTCCTGCCCCGGCTCCTGAACTTCCACGAATGCCAGGTTATCTCCCAGCTCCAGGACCTGTTCGAGGGACTGCGTCAGGCGTTTTTCCATACCCTCCCTCACTACCAGGCGGTCTACGATCACTTCGATGTTGTGCTTGATGTTCTTCTCGAGCTTGATATCCTCGGAGAGTTCATAGAGGTTTCCGTCTATCCGGACGCGCACATAGCCGCTGCGGCGCATCTGTTCGAGCAGCTTGACGTGCTCGCCTTTTCTCCCTCTCACCACCGGAGCCAGCAGCTGAAGCCTTGTCCTCTCCGGCAGCGCGGTCAGCTGGTCGACCATCTGGTCCACGGTCTGCTTCATGATCGGCTTTCCGCAGTTCGGGCAGTGGGGAATGCCGGCTCTGGCGT
>JBGUOI010000139.1:0-8336 GCA_045118075.1 Porcincola sp.
TGTCGCCGCCCGCTGCCTGCTTGTATGGGTCGGACGTATCAGCCGCTGCCTGCTTATAAGGATCAGATGTATCCGCTGCAGGCTCCTGTGTCTGTTCAGCTGCCGCAGGAGCTCCCTGTCCTGATGGTTTCGGTTCCTCTACCATGACCAGCTTGTAGGGACTGTCATCTGCGACCGCCGTTGACTGCGCGCTGTCCGCGCCTTCAGCCGGCTTGTCTTCCTTTTTCCCACTGCAGGCGCTTAATGAAAGCATCAGCACCAGTACCAGCAGGAGGGAAATCTTTTTCTTCATTTGCTGGGCCTCCTCTCACCAAAAGAGTTGATTGGTTCTTTTCGAAACGCGGCATCTCGTGAGCAAGCTCACTCGATGTGCGGCATTCGCCACATGTCCTGAAGAATCACCGCATTCTCTCGCATGCAAGCATGCTCGTTTATGCGCTGCTTCTTCCGACCGCGTTTCTCATTGCTTCGGCATGATCCAGAACTTAAGCAGCGGATAGCTGACCACTACTGCGAGCAGTGTGTTGACGACTGTCGCAACAGTCGAAGCTGCGCCTGTTCCCATGCCGAATTTATTGATGCAGAAGTTGGTGACATGTCCGGGCAGGATCAGGTTGACCACCACGATCACGATTGCCAGGACTGCATATTTCGGCGCGGATTTTGAGAAATCCGCATTCGATTTGAATACCCAGTTTTTCTGGACAAAGAAGTTGACGATCTGGGCGATCACTTCCGCGACCAGGAATGTCAGGAAACCTCCCAGTCCGTGCGACCCTTCCGATGTGTAGTCAAAGATCGCGAACTTGAAGGGAGAAAGGATCTTCAGGGCGTTGATAAAAATCGCTGTTCCGATCCACGTCATCACGAACCTGGCGATCGTTGATACATTCGAAAGAATATTGAATTTAATGAATTCCCACAGGTCCGGATGTTTTTCGATCCAGTCTTTCATGTGTCTGCGTCACTCCTTTCCCGAAAGCAGTTTTTCGTATTTTTTATTTGCACTCTTGTTCTTAAAGAAGCCTCCGATGATACTGCCGACGCCTCCGAAGAAATGGCCGTTGACCACTTTCACGATGCCGTCCACCATTTTTGAATCCACGGCGCCGCCTGTCATCTTGGCAATTGCCCTGAAGGGCATGTTGTAAATGAACAGGATGTTCAGATCCGGCTTACCGGCCTCATCTGCCTTCTTCTTTTTCTTTTCCAGAATACCGTATACGAATCTGGCCAGGCCGCTTTTTGCGTTTCCAAGCTGACAGATCGCATCGTTGGCGGTAAGAACGCTGCCCCATCTTCCGTCCGGGACCGGATGCCCTAAAAGCTCTGCGAAAGCTTCATCCGGCACATTTTCGATCTTTCCGGTCAGGTAAGGCGCGATCTTTTCATCGGCGTAGGGAACAGGCGCACTGTCCCCGGTCAAAGTAAGGGAAGCTGAAAGCGGCGTATCTTCAACGCTGCTGCCTACACTGATCAGATAGCTGCCTCCCTCCACAGCCCAGCCGTTCCTTTTTACGTTCCAGTAGCGGAAAGTCCGGCTGTCAAAAGGAATAAATACTTTCCGGCTCTCTCCCGCCTTCAGGAATACCTTGGCAAATCCTTTCAGTTCCTTTTCAGGCCTGAATACTTTTGCCTCCGGAAGAGACACATAAAGCTGCGCCGTCTCGGCGCCGTCCCGGTCCCCGGTGTTAGTCAGGATGAAGGAAGCTCCCTTCTCGTCAACAGAAAGATCCGAATACTCAAACTCTGTGTAGGATAATCCGAAGCCGAACGGATAGCGGACCGGCTTTTTAACGGTGTTGAAGTAGCGGTAACCGACATAGATGCCTTCCCGGTAATCCGAATTTCTCTCTTTGGCAGGATAATACGGATAAGACGGCATATCTTCAAGCCTGATAGGATAGGTCTCCGCCAGCTTTCCGGATGGATTGACGCGTCCCGTGATCAGGTCGAGAACGGCTCCCGCTCCGGCCTGTCCGGTGAGATAACAGTGAAGGATCGCTTTCAGGTCACTCTCCCAATCCATCTCTATGGAAGACCCGGCGCTGATAATGCCGACCACATTCGGATTTTCTTCACGGATCGCATGGAGCACATCGATCTGCGCCTTTGGGATCTGCATGTGTTTCCGGTCAAGTCCTTCCGATTCGCTCATCTCGTCAAGGCCGAAGAAGTAAAGCACAACATCCGCATTCCTGGCGACTACTTTCGCTTCATCCAACAGCGCTTTATCAGCCTCACCGTTTCGCCGGTATCCCCGGCACATTCCCCTCACTGTCAGGGCTTTCTCATTTCCGATCATCTTTTCGATCGTCTCGAGTTTCGTGACATTGACCATCGATGATCCTGCACCCTGATATCTGGGTTCGTATGCAAAATCACCGATCACGGCGACGCCTGTTCCCGGTTTCAGCGGCAGGATATTTTCTTCATTCTTAAGAAGGACGGCACACTCGGCTGCCGCCTTTCTTGCAAGAAGGTGGTGGCCTTCCACATCAAATTTGTCCGAAGCACCTTCAGCTGCTTTTGTTGTCACGAGGACTGCCTCGAGCAGTTCATCCACACGTGCGTCCAGGTCTGCTTCCGAAAGCGATCCGTTCTTAACCGCCTCCACCAGTTCTCTGGCAGAGCCAAGTCCCGGAGCAGGCATTTCCAGGTCGGAGCCGGCTTTTACCGCACTCACATGATCATTCGCGCCGCCCCAGTCGGAAACGACAAATCCGTCATATTTCCATTCGCCCCTGAGGATATCCTTCAGAAGATGCATATTCTCATTGGCGTATTCTCCGTTGACCTGGTTGTAGGAAGTCATGAGCGATCCGGGGTGAGAATCTTCAATGGCGATCTCAAAACCGGTCAGATAGATCTCCCGGAGCGTTCGCTCATCCACGACGGCGTTCATCGCCATGCGGCGCTCTTCCTGGGAGTTGACCGCAAAATGCTTGATGCAGGAAAAAACCCCTTTGCTCTGGATTCCCTTCACGTAGGCGCAGGCCATCCGCCCGGCAAGATAGGGATCCTCGGAGAAATACTCGAAATTGCGCCCGCACAGCGGACTTCGCTTGATGTTCATGCCCGGACCGAGCAGTACATTCACCCCCAGGGCTTTTGCTTCCTCTCCGAGCGCTTCTCCTACCTGCTGCCCGAGAGCTTCATCCCAGCTGTTGGCCATGGTGGCTGCCGTCGGGAAACAGGTCGCCGGCAATGAGGCATTCAGCCCCAGGTGGTCTCCGGCTCCGGCCTGTCTGCGGACTCCGTGGGGACCGTCCGACATGATCATGGATGGGATGCCAAGCCGTGGGACATCCCTCGAATCCCACTCTCCCTTTCCGCCAAGGAGAGCTGCTTTTTCTTCCAGCGTAAGCTTTTCTATGATCTCCCTGTGCTTCATATCTCCCTCCTTTTCATAAAATACTCAGGATCTGATTATCCTTAAAATCGAATCAAAAAGAAGTATGATAATTTTACCATACTTCTTTATCCTGTCCCTTTTTTGTCCTGAACTGCTCTCTTTTTGTCCTAAACGGGAATGAGGATTTTCATATCCAGAAAACTGCTTTGCCAGTCAAACGTCAGCGTTCCCCCGTATTTTCTGACCGTATAGAGCATGCTTCGCACGCCGTATCCGTGAAGCGCGCCGTCTTTTTTCGTTGTGACCGGCAGCCCGTCTTTCATCGTGATCGGTCTTTCACAGTAATTGCTGACCTCGATATAAATAAAATCTCTCTTCCTGGCCAGCGTCATACTGATGATCCGTTTGTCCGGGTCTTCCACCAGCGCCTCACATTCGATCGCGTTGTCAAGCGCATTCCCGAAGATAGTGCAGATATCGGTCACATGCATCTTCTCCAGGAGGCTGCCGTCTGCCACGCACGTAAAGCGTATCTGCAGATTCTTCATCTTCACGCTTTTGCCCAGAAGCAGGGTGTCAAGGACCGGGTTTCCCGTCTGGTGATCCGGAGCAAATGCTTTCAGTTCATTTTCCAGTTCTCTCAGATGGACACTGCGCTGCTCAGGATCCAGTTCCGCCCGGAGCATCTCGGTGTGATGCTTCAGGTCATGGTACCGGATGTTGATCAGTTCCAGCGTCTCCTGGTAATCGCGGTAGTGCTGATACTGGAGCCGCAGGTCTGCGCTCATCGAGATAAGCTCCCTCTGCGCCTGAAGCTGACTGATCCGGAACTGGTAGGCATAGAGAATCGCCAGACCGCCCAGATCCACCAGCATCCTGGTATGAAAGATCACCGGAAAGGAGATCTCAAACCGGCTCCCCCTTATCAGATATCCGATGTTGCTGAACGCAAAGATTCCTGCGGCGATCAGCGCGGACCCGATCACCTCGCTCACGGAATATACCGGTCGAAAACTGTTTCTTATGAGCGATCTTTCCAGAAAATAAACCGCCGCCAGAAGCAGGGCATAGGCCGTCAGCATCATCACGGCAGAAAGCCATGTGCTCTTTCCCCTCTCCATGGTGACAAGACTGTATATTTCCCACTCTACGGAAGCTATGGTCTCCGCCAGGATAAAAGATCGGATGGCGATCACCCACAAACTGACTGCGTCCACGGAAAGATTGGCATACAGATAAACATACATCAGTCCAAAGGACAGGATCATGCAGGGAATCCACCACAAGCGAGGCACATTCCCGGTCAGATGCAGAAAAGCACACTGAATCAGCATGGCCGCCGCAAGTTTAGCCAGTCTCTTAAAACGGTACCCCTCATTTTCCAGCAGTACGATATATAGAAAGCAGGATCCGATCTGGGCGATTCCGGTATAAATGCGGGGGATATCGTTATAAACCTCCATGTCAGCTCTCCCCCATGAATTTCGTCAGGGCAGTCATGAACGCCGGCTTGCGGCTGCGGCTTACGGGGAGTTTTTTCCCGTTCACCAGGGCGCACTCATCCTGCACACCGTCCACGTACCTGAGGTTTACGAGGTATCCTTTGTTGCTCCTGAAAAACCCCATCGGCACCAGGTTCTCCTCTACATCCTGAATCCGGTCGCGCACGGTGACTTCCCCGCGTTTTGTCGAATAGGTGATGTTATGGCCCTGGCTTTCTACATAGTAGATATCA
This sequence comes from Porcincola sp., assembly GCA_045118075.1. Lineage (GTDB taxonomy): Bacteria > Bacillota > Clostridia > Lachnospirales > Lachnospiraceae > Merdiplasma. The sequence goes on from JBGUOI010000139.1 coordinate 5,091, forward strand.
CCGGCATCAAGAAAAAGCTTTCCGCTTTTGGTATGAATAACGACCTTTTGTCCTTTCCGGTTTTTCAGCTTTTCAAGCGCCCTCTCCAGCGTTCTTGAAAAAGACAGGTGATTTAACGGTTTCAGAACATAATCGAGCGCATCCACCTGGTAGCCTCTGATCGCATAATCTGTCCGGTTGGTGATAAAAATGATGACCGCATCACTGCCGCAGTCCCTGATCTTTTCAGCGGCTGTCATCCCGTCCATCTCTTTCATCATAATGTCCATCAGGATGACATCATACTCATCCGCGTTCTTCCCGGCTATCTGAGCTCCGTCCGTAAACCGCTCCGCCCGGAACTGAATGCCATGTTCTTTGCCAAATTGTTCCAGAAATTTCTCGATCGCAGCTGCCGCCTGATCTTCATCCTCGACGATGGCAATGTTGATCTTCATAAAAAATCAGTGCGGATATCCATGCTGCCGTCCGGGCAGAGGGCATCCCTCTCCTTTCCCCCAAGTCATTCACTAAATGGATATACACACTGATTATACTATTTACATTTGCCGGGGACAACCTCCCCGCTCACTCCTGTGTCTTGAGCGCTGCAACCATATCGATGTGTCTGTTCTTCCGTGCCACCATCAGTCCCACAGCCATGGATACACCGAAAGTGAGCAGGATGCTCACCAGAAAAGTAATCGGTCCCAATACCAGTTTCATCTCGTATTCAGAAGCCAATGCTTTGAGCAGGTAAGCAAGCACCCCGACGCCCGCCGGCAGCCCGATCGCCGCCCCGATCACCGTAAGCCACAGATTTTGCGTGATCAGCAAAGAGCCGATCTTCCTGTCCTTAAAGCCGACCACCTTAAGCGTGGCCATCTCCCGATAGCGCTCGATATAACTCATGGTACCGAGATTATAGAGAACGACCAGGCTTAAGACGACCGCAGCGATCACCAGCAGTACGATCATCACATTCATCAGTTCGACAAACGCATCGAATGAATCCATGATCGCTTTTTTAGTCTGTACATTCAGGATGGCATCACTCGGTTCGATATCGGTTTGGTCGGTATAGATCGTGTTGATCGAATAATCGATTCCGGCCTGATCGGCATATTTGTCGCTCATGATGATGCTCTCTGTCAGGGAGCGAAGAAGACCGGCGATCCTGACCGTATAGCTCTCTTCTTTTCCGTAAGGCGAAAAAGTGATCTCATCTCCGACATTAAGAGAGAATTCTTCGGCCAGGCGCTGGCAGATGTAGGCACCGTCATCACCGAGCGGCTGGTAATTCATATTCCGGTCGGGGAAACGCACATGGTCACCCTCAATGTGATAGATTTCCAATCCGACTGCCTTGTCCCCGAGCTGCACACTTCCCAGAGAAGCATAATCACCATCGACCGTTTCAGCCAGTTCGGCGGCTTTTTCATTAGACAGGTTCTCTGAATCAAGGTTGATGCGGCTCTCATAATTGATCGCGTCTTCATAGAACGAATTCATAAACCCGTGAAGCGTATCATTCATGCCAAGACCGCCGACCAGCAGGATCATGCATCCTATTATTCCGAACAGCGTCATAAAGCTCCTGGCCTTATGCCTGAAGCAGTCGCGAAGGTTCCATTTTGTTCCGAAACTTAAAGCTTTGAACGCTTTTGTCTCCTCCAGCGCCAGGTGATTCATCTTAGCCGGCGTATAAGGACGCAGCGCATCCGCGGCGCTGCCCTTCAGCATCTCCTTCACGGACAGGAAGCAGATCAGCATAAGGAACAGGATGACCCCTGCCAGGACGATCCAGCAAAAGCCCGGTATATACAAGGTCCATTTCGGCATATCAATATAAGTTCCCATGGCGCTGTTCGGATTCATGATGTAGTACCCGAGTCCATACCCGATTCCGATTCCGATCACAGAACCGACAGCTCCGATCATCAGCGCATAAGACGAGTAGTGCCTGAGAATAGCGCTGTCATGAAAGCCCAGTGCCTTCAGGGTGCCGATCTGCGTCTTCTCACTTGCCGTGATCCTGTGCATTGTCGTGACCATTGTCAGCACTGCGATCGCCACAAACAGTGCAGGAAGAATGAGTGCCATGGTCTTTCCCTCTTCCACTTCACCCATCGCCTCCTTATAGGAGACGTTCTCATCTTTTGAAAGGACGAGCAAAGTCTTCCCAAGCGCTTTATCGACCGCATCCACAAAATCTTTTTTGTCCATATCGGACATGACATTGATCTGGAAATACGGATCATCCCCTATGAAGCTTCGGAAAATAGCCGGAATGATGTCTTTAAGCATAGCCGGTGAAATGTAGACAAATCCGTATGAATTATAATCGGGCATCATCTGGGTCTCATCCGGCAGGCAGATCAGGAATTCACTGGCCTTGACCAGCCCTTTTACTTTCCCTGTCACCGTCAGCATTTTATAGACTAAAGTCAGCTCATCTCCGATTTTGATATTGTTTTTCTGAGCGTACTGGTCGCTGATCCACATACCGTCCGTGCTGGTTTCGTCATAGGGCTCGCCTTCCATCAGGTACAGTCCGGATACGTCCATATTCTCACTGACTGCGATGGCAAGAACATCCGTATCGTCCTTTACGGAAGCATTGACCGTCAGGAACCGCGTGCCGTCCCTGACGCCGTCTATGGCAAGGACCTTTTCCAGATCCTCCCTTGTAAAGCCGTCCTCGCTGTAGATTCTGAAATCAGAAAACCCGGTCTCTTTCATGATAAAGTTAACATCCTTCACCAGGGAATACCATTCCATGTTGAAGCCGAAAAAGACGCCGATTCCAAGCGCGATCATAATGATCATCGATATGAACTGCGCTTTATAATTAAAAAAGGTTCGAAACAGTTTTCTCCTGAGCATCTTACCAGTCCACCTCCTCGGCAGAAAGAGGATTGAGCTGCTCCGTGCAGGAGACGATCCTGCCACTTTTAACTTTGACGACCACGTCCGCCATTCCGGCAATATTCTGGTTGTGTGTTACGATAATGATCGTTTTCTTCATATCGCGGGCCATCGATAAAAGCAGTTTCAGCACCATCACGCCTGTCTGGGAGTCCAGCGCTCCGGTTGGTTCATCGCAAAGCAGGATCTTCGGATTCTTGGCCAGTGCCCTTGCGATCGACACCCGCTGCTGTTCGCCGCCCGACAATTCAGACGGGAAATTATGAATATGGTCTTCCAATCCGACCGCCCGAAGCATATCATGGCTGCTCAGGGCATTCTTTGCGATCTCCTTGACCA
>JBGUOI010000140.1:0-9676 GCA_045118075.1 Porcincola sp.
GGCGGTTTCGCACCAAGGCTTTAAGCGGTCGCCGCGGATGGGTAAAAACAAGACTTTTTTGGGGCCGGAGGCCCAATCCGCGGGTGGTTTCGCACCAAGGCTTTAAGTGATCGCCACGGGTGGGTAAAAACAAGTCTTTTCTGGGGCCGGAGGTCCAATCCGCGGGCGGTTTTGACCCAGGGATTTAAGCGGTCGCCGCGGGTGGGTCTGACAGGACTTGTGTGTCTCAGAACTCCTTCGGATAGTATCCGCTCTCCTGATACTGGCGAATGTGATCTTCCACCATCTTGCGATCCTGCTGGTAGGTCATGCCAAACCAGCGGTCAGGAGTCTTCAGCACCTGTACGGTAGCCTGATCGGCGCGCAGCAGACAGTCGACTACATAAGGAAGATAGTACTCACATTTGAGAGGATTTGTCTTCACGCTTGCTTCCAGGAAGGCAGGGAACTCATTCTTAAGTGCCGTCATAAAGCTTGCGGTATAACCCCAGAAATTCATGGAGACAGTGCTTGCCGGATCGATGGGCACCCATGTCTCTTCATCGTCGTCCAGGTAAGCGGCTCCTTCGGGAGTCTTCATTATTTTAGTGCGCTCGGTTACTTTCTGTAAGTAACCGTTTTCATCGACCTCGCAGACACCGCGGGCGACATGGCCGCTTTCGGTCAGTGTCATACCCAGCTGATACCCTACCATGGCGTAGCGGAACTTGTCATCATCCTGTACGGAAGAGAGATAGTCATAGATGAGCTTGAAAGCGTCGCGGCCGTAATAGTCATCGGCGTTGAGCACAGCAAACGGCCCGTCGATGATATCCCTTGCACTGAGCACGGCATGGGCGGTTCCCCAAGGCTTTTCTCTGCCTTCGGGGACCTCGAAGCCCTCGGGAAGATCGTTAAGATCCTGGAACGCATAAGCCACTTCCATCTGCTCGGCAATGCGGTCGCCGATGCTCTCCCTGAACACGGCTTCATGTTCTTTGCGGATGATGAAGATGACTTTTTCAAAGCCGGCCAGTCTGGCATCATATAATGAGAAATCCATCAGGATGTGACCGTGGTCATCTACCGGGGTGATCTGCTTCATTCCGCCGAAACGGCTTCCCATTCCGGCTGCCATGATAACGAGTACTGGTTTGTTCATGATGTGCCTCCTGTATCCGGAGATATGTGATATCTCCGACATTCATATTGTTATGAGATCATTATCTGTTGTTTTACATCTTCTCATATTGTGATAGAGTAGTTTCAGATTTCAAGAAAGCATTTTAAATACTAGAGAAAAGGAGTGATCTTTCATGATCACGTTTCACAAAAAAGCAACTTATAATCCGGACCGCTTTCTGATCAGCAGGGGAATCGATCCCGACCGCGCGGTCTTCTTTGACATCGAAGCAACCGGCCTGAAGGCTGCCTATTCGCACTTGTATCTGATCGGTGCGGCGCATCGTCTTCGCGACGGCTCCTGGCAGATCACTCAGTGGATGGCCGAGCGGCCTCAGGAAGAAGCGGCGCTTATTCGGACTTTCGATGCTTATCTGAAGCCATATACGTCTCTTATTCATTTTAACGGAAATCGCTTCGATATTCCATACATTCTTGAAAAAGAAGAGAAGTATGGCCTTGAAACGAAGATCCGCGACATGAAAAGCGAAGACATCTATCTGAGTGTGCGTCCGCTGCGGAAGCTCCTCAAAATGCATCATATGAATCAGAAATCATTGGAGCAGTTCATGGGAGTGGACCGCGAGGATCCATTTGACGGCGGGCAGCTGATCAATGTTTACCGCGATTGGATCAAGGATGGCGGCGAGGAGCGGCTGCAGGCGCTGCTGCTCCACAACAGTGAAGATGTGGACGGCATGCTTCTTGTGATGGGGCTTTATGCATATCTGCCGCTGGTGGAGAAGAGTGAGTGGAAGAGCCGGATTGATGAAAAATCACTTATTCTTACGCTGGAGCTGCCAGACCGATTACCGCATCAAGTTGATTTGAAATGTGAGAAGACAGGAGCGTGTTTATTCGCAGGAAAGGACATTGCCCAAATAACTGTGCCATGCCTTGAGGAAGAACTTCGATATTACTTTCCTGACTGGAAGAATTATTATTACCTGCCGATGGAGGACATGGCTATACATAAGAGTGTAGCAGTAAGCGTGGATTCCAGATACAGGGAGAAAGCAAAGGCCTGGAACTGCTATGTGCGAAAAGAAGGAGTGTTTCTTCCACAACCGGATAGAATATACCAGCCGGCATTCCGCAGAAAAGAGACTGACGGGCTACATTACTTTGAGGTGAAAGAAGAACTTGTTAATGACGCGGTGTTTGCGTCAGACTATGCGGCGATGATGGTGGATTATCTGGCGCGAGTGAAGGAGTGACGGCGAAAGTCACAACTCGCCATGGGGGAAAGCAAGCCTCTACGTGGTGGGAGGCCGCCAAAGGGTGGCCGCCAAAAAAGTGCTGTGCCAAAAGCTTTTGCTTTGGCACAGCACTTACTCTTTTATAAGCTGTATCTTCTATAAGCTGTATCTCCCTGCCATCAGCCCTGGCCGTTGGCTACGACCGGGGTGGGACGGCGCTGGTCGAAGACGCTGGCGGCGTCGATCAGGTCGTTGAGGACGGTGGTCTCGCCCTGGGTGGCGCGGTAGAGCATGTAGCCGTCGAGGTCGATGCGGCCCTGGCGGACGTAGTCGCTGCGGATCTGCACCCAGTAGGGAACGGAGCCGTCTACGTTGCAGTAGTAGTTGTAGCCGGCGCCTTTGAGGGCGTTGTACTTGTCGTTGTCCGGCGCGTATTCCTGCCAGTCGCCGATGTCGTTGCCGTGGGCGAAGATGATGATGTCGGTGTCGCCTACGATGTTGCCGACGTTCTCGACCCAGCGCTTGTTGTCTTCAAGCAGCTTGTCGGCGGAGACCTGGGTGACGCTCAAGTGGCCCCAGGTGTGGCTGGCGAATTCCCAGCCCTCGTTCTTGATCGCATCGGCGATAACGGTGGCTTCCTCAATCTCGGTCTGGCGGTTGAAGTCGGGATGTTCTTCAAGCCACTGGGACTGATCGGGCGTGAGGCGCTCGCGCAGTTCGTAGTCGATATCGGTGCGGTATCCGAAGACGCCGTCGTAACCGGTCATGGCGATCATTCCGCGTGCTCCGTGATAGGCGCCGTCCGGATGCTCGCGAAGGAAGGTGTTCAGGCGCGGGACTACGTCGTAGTCGCCGACCGTGGTGTTGCCATCCGCATCGGTGTAACGGCATTTGACAAGGCCGTTTTCGTCAAGGACGAGTTTTTCCGGGAAGCCGGCGGGCTTGTAGGAGTGGTAGTAGGAAAGGTCGTCAACGGAAAGGACGATGGCTTTCTTGTCGGGCGGAAGCATCAGGTTCGTGTTCGGCGTGAAGTGCTTTTTGCCGTCCTCGCCGACCGACTCGACTACCAGGTCGCGCAGGCGTACGTATACGTAGCCGCGGTCATAGAGCTGCTGGGTGATCTTGTCAAATTCTTCGACGGTGGTCATCCAGGCATTCATGCCGTCGGCGCCGCCCTGACCGAGGACAGAGGCATTGAAGGCTCTGTTCGGATCGTTCACCAATGAGTGGTAGAAGATATGGGGCACCGAGTTGGGATCTACGGCGACGCAGGCCGACTTCGCGGTTTCATATTCGGTGATGGCCGAGGTGATGTCATCGTTCTGGTCGTAGTCCGGTACGGAGCGAAGAAGTTCCATCGCACCGTCGTAGTCGTAGCCTGCAGCTAAGAGCGCAGCTTTCTGCAGTGCCTGACCGGCATCGCCCTCAACGGGGGCAGCAGCTTCATCGGCCGGGGCATCGGCGGATGCGTCATCTGTGTTTTCATCACCGCCGGAGGAGGCATCATCAGCCGTCACGGAGCCGTCGGCGGAGTTATCGCTGATCTCGATATCCTGGTTCTGGTTTGTCGTTACATCCTGCGTACCGGTCTGTGTGGTCGCATTCGAAGACGGCTTGGGGGTCTTCTTGCCTCCGCTGATGGTTGCGCGGATCAGCACGACGGCCAGGATAATGATCAGAATGGCAACGACGGCGATCACGGCCCGCATGATCGCGATCTCCCGGCGGCGCTTTTTCAAGCGCAGCGCGCGCCGTTCCTCCTTTGTCAATCGTCTCTCATCAATCTCTTTTCTTTCTCGACTCATGAAGCGCCTCCTGCATAGTTTCTGTAAAAAGGAAAGAATTTCCGAAATCTTTCCTTTCATATCATATCATTCTCAAAAACCCACCGCAACCGTAAATAAAGGCTTTTTCAACCGCTGACGGCGTCGATGCCGCCGGCCGGGGACGCTGCTTCTTCGGCGGGGATTCCCTCAATGACGACTCTGTTCGGAAGGCATATGATCATGCCCCCGTTTTTGTCGATGGGTTTGAATATTCTCATGCACAGGTGATCCGGGCATTCCGCGTGCGACATAATGGCCTGGCCGCCCTGGATGCGGCAGATGTTGGTCGTGCCGATCTTGATGGTGCGGTCGCGGTTTAACGGATATTCTCCGATGACATCGCCGTCAACGGTGATCCGGATGGCGCCAAGATCCCTGCCCTGCGTCGCTTTGCTGATTCCGAACACAGCAGCGGCGCTGACGATCAGCAATGCCAGGAACACGATGATTTCTTTTCCGGTTATCTTCGTAATCATAAAAAGATTATAAAGCAAGCGGACAAGGCGCACAAGATGCCGGTGCCTTTTTGGAGGGAAAACAAAACGGGCTTTTTCTTAAAAGAAAATGAATAAGGGTCAGATGCGTTGACGCTGAATCGGCAGTTTGTTATGATGTTGTCAGAACAAAAATGATAACTGCGAAGGGAGGCATATCGATGAACATTCTGTTTTATCTTGTCCCCAAGAGTGATGTTGTTTTTCTTTACGATGACTATACTGTTGAGCAGGCCATGAACGTCATGGAGAAATACCGGTTCACCTCCGTGCCGGTACTGAACAGGCAAGGCGCATATCTTGGCAGCCTTCGGGAAGGAGATATTCTCTGGGGATTAAAGAGCAGGCAGTCCGGCTTTAACGCCGCGGTCCAGCTTCAGGTAAAGCAGCTGAAAAGACAGCAGGACAATCAGCCGGTCAATATCAACTGCAAGATGGAGCAACTGCTCCAGACCGCTATTAATCAGAATTATATTCCCGTGATCGATGACGCGGGCATTTTTATAGGCATTGTAACACGCAAGAGTATCCTGTCTTATTTTACGGACAAGATCGGGAAAGATGAGTGAGCGGAAGAGGCGTGACAAAGTCATAAATAAATATGAAAATGATATTGCATTTTCATTAAATCTATAATATAATACGTAGAGTAAAGGCGGTGTGGTTGATGCCGTTTTTACTAACCCCTTATTAATTATTTATACTCCCCTCGAAAGACCGTCAGCTCCCCTGGCGGTCTTTCACTTTACGGAAAGGATATCTATGGAATATCTGGAACTGATCGCTCCGTGTCATTTCGGCCTGGAGTCTGTCATGAAAAAAGAGATCACCGACCTGGGCTATGAGATCTCGTCTGTTGAGGATGGGAAGGTGACTTTCCTGGGCGACTGGGAAGCCGTGTGCTACGCGAATATCTTCCTGCGCACGACGGAGCGGATCCTGATCAAGGTGGGATCGTTCAATGCCACGACCTTCGACGAACTTTTCGAAGGAACGAAGGCCCTTCCTTGGGAAAAGTTCATCCCCGCGGACGGCAAATTCTGGGTGGCGAAGGCGACCTCTATCCGAAGCGCGCTGTTCAGCCCCTCCGATATCCAGTCGATCATGAAGAAGGCCATGGTGGAACGGCTGAAGGGGAAGTATCATGTACAGTGGTTCCCGGAGAGCGGCGCTTCGTTTCCGGTGCGTGTCTCCATCCTGAAGGATGTGGTGACGGTGGGCCTGGATACATCAGGCATTTCGCTCCACAAGAGGGGATACCGCAAAGTGACCGCAAAGGCGCCCATTACGGAGACGCTCGCATCTGCGCTGATCATGCTCACGCCCTGGAGGAGCGGACGGATCCTCGTCGATCCTTTCTGCGGAAGCGGCACGTTCCCGATCGAGGCTGCACTGATGGCGGCCGACATCGCGCCCGGCATGAACCGGACGTTTCTTTCCCAGGCCTGGACCCACCTGATGAGTGAAAAGATGTGGGAAGATGTTTTTGAGGATGCGAGAGAGCGGGTGGACCTGTCGGCGCAGACCGATATCCAGGGGTATGATATCGATGATGCGATGGTCAAGGCTTCGCGTGAGAACGCACACCTGGCCGGCGTAGAGAACATGATCCATTTCCAGCGCCGTGAGGTGAAGGATCTTAGCCATCCGAAAAAGTACGGGTTCATCATCACCAATCCGCCCTACGGCGAGCGGCTTGAGGATAAGGAAGCCATGCCGGCGCTTTACCGTCAGATCGGTGAGGCGTTCGCCAGGCTCGATACCTGGTCAAAGTATGTGATCACCTCGTATGATCAGGCACCGAAACAGATGGGCATGACGGCGGCGAAGAACCGGAAGATCTACAACGGTATGATGAAAACTTACTTTTATCAGTTCCCGGGACCCAAACCTCCGAAACAGAGAACGGAATCGTAAGATGAGCGTGAAATTGCTTTTAAGTAAATTACTATTTGTGCTGCCGGCCGCTCCGGTGCTGATCCTCGCTTTTGCGTGCATGAGCGCATGCGCCGGCGAGCTTCCGCTGCCCGCGTTTTTCGATGCCAGAGAAATAGGAAAGGCGCCCGAAGTAAAGAGCCAGGGAAAGAGCGGGACCTGCTGGGCGATCAGTGCTTCCTCCGGGGTGGAGGCAGCCCTGATGCCGGAGGAACATCTTGTTTTTTCGGCGGATCATATCGCCCTGAATAACGGCTTTACGGGCGGACCCGATGACGGCGGCGACTACCGCATGATCATGGCTTACCTGGCAAGCCGGCGTGGACCGGTCATGGACAGTGAGGATCCCTATGGGGACGGCGAAAGTCCCGACGGACTTGAGGCAGCAGTCTGGGTAAAGGAGATGCGCCTGTTCGAGGATACGGACCGGGAGATCATCAAGAAGGCCATTATGCAGTGGGGACCCGTCCAGACTTCGCTGTGCATGGATAGGAGGATGACAGCATCCTCGCGTGATTATTATAATGAAGAGACTTTCGGCTTTTACTGTCCGGAAAACCGCAAGGTAACGCACGATATCCTGATTTTGGGCTGGGACGATGAGTACGCCGCGGACAATTTCAAGACGGTGCCTTCCGCTGACGGCGCATGGATCTGCCAGAACACCTGGGGAGAGAAGTTCGGCGACGGCGGCATCTTCTACGTGTCCTACGAGGACCCGAACATGGCTCAGAATATCCTTGCTTTCACACGCATCGAGATGCCGGATGAGGAAATCCTTTGCCAGAATGATCCGTGCGGATGGATCGGACGGATCGGCTACGAAGACGAGACCTGCTGTTTTGCCAACGTCTACACCGCTCCAGAGGCCGGCACCCTGTCAAGCTTCGGGTTTTACGCGGTCGGGCCGGATACATCGTACGAACTGTTTGCCGGGCCCGGGTTCGGCGGCGGATTTGATTTTAACTCGCTGACCGCCTGCGGCAGCGGACACCTCGATGACACCGGGTATTACACCATCACGCCTTCTGAACCGATTTATATCGAGAAGGGACAGGAATTTGCCGTGGCGGTGAAGATCACCACGAAAGGCGCTAAAAAGCCAGCGGCGGTGGAACTGAAAAAAGATGAGTATACTGCCGATGTGACGCTTGCGAATAAAAACAGTTATCTGAGCCACGACGGCAAAGAGTGGCAGCAGACACAAAAAGAGTTCGGCACAAATATCTGCCTGAAGGCCGGGATCACGCCGGCCGGGGAAGAGGACGCAAGGTGAGATCTTCAGTGGAAGGAGGACCGGCTTAAGCAGCCGGGCGGAAGGAAAGACCAACTATGAAGGAACAGATTATATTTGCTACGGGAAACCAAAACAAGCTTAAAGAGATCCGCATGATCCTCGGCGACCGGTGCGAGGTCCTGTCCATGAAAGAAGCGGGCATCGACGCGGATATCGTCGAGAACGGAACCACTTTCGAGGACAACGCCGTCATCAAAGCCCAGACGATCGCAAAGCTGTCGGGCAAAATGGCACTCGCCGATGATTCCGGCCTTGTAGTGGACGCGATGGACGGCATGCCCGGCATCTACTCTTCGCGTTTCATGGGCGAAGATACCTCCTACGACATCAAGAACGCGGCAATCATCGAAAAACTCGACGGACTTACCGGAGACGAGCGAAGCGCCCGCTTCGTATGCGCTATCGCAGCCGCATGGCCTGACGGAACACTGATCACCTGCCGCGGCATCATGGAAGGCCGGATCGCTTTCGAGAGCGCCGGTTCGAACGGCTTCGGATATGATCCGATCTTTTACCTGCCCGAGTTCGGTTGCACCAGCGCCGAACTCTCCCCGGAGGATAAGAACAAGATCAGCCACCGCGGCAAGGCAATGCGGCTGATGGGCAGGCTGCTGGCCGCAGCGGAGAAGAGTGTATGAAGGTGCCGGGGAATTCGGGGCAGATGAAAGCACCGGGAAAGCCGGAGCGTAAAAAGGCCCCGGAGAAGATACTGATTTTAAGTGACTCGCATGGACATAATGACCGTGTACGGGCAGTGATCCGAAAAGAAGAGCCGTTTGACCTGCTTATCCACCTTGGCGATGCCATGGGTCTGGAAGAACTCCTTCCGGATATGGTCAGCTGCCCCGTGGTCGTAGTCGCCGGCAACTGTGACTTTTTCAGTGCCATGCCGCTTGAAATAACATTCTCACTTGGCCCGCACAGAGTGCTGGCAGTGCACGGGCATATGGAGTACGTCTCCTACGGACTCGAGATGCTTCGGGAGAAAGCTGTTCAGAAAGGATGCGACATTGTCATGTACGGACATACTCATCAGCCGCTGATCGACTGGTCGCAGCCGGGCATGCTGGTATTGAACCCCGGAAGCATCACTTATCCGAGGCAGGAAGGGCGGGAGCGCTCCTATATGGTGCTGACGATGGATAAGGAAGGGAAGCTGGATGCGGAGGTAAGGTACCTTTAGGATATTGTGTGGTACAAATGCATATGAGATGTCGCTTATGCAATTGAGTCATCACAAATGCGGTTAAAGCATTCCCGGAACTCAGAAATTTTGTGATTGACAATTCCCGCTTGTTCCTTTATAATCGGTTTTGCGCTTGAGAAAGGCGGCAATCTAAACCGGGGTGTGGCTCAGTTTGGCTAGAGCGCCTGGTTTGGGACCAGGAGGCCGCAGGTTCGAATCCTGTCACCCCGACTTTTTCAGGCCGATAGAGAATGCAGGTGTGGTTCAATGGTAGAACATCAGCCTTCCAAGCTGAATACGTGGGTTCGATTCCCATCACCTGCTTTTTTGAGTCTGTAGCTCAGCTGGATAGAGCAACGGCCTTCTAAGCCGTGGGTCGGGGGTTCGAATCCCTTCAGGCTCGTTTTTTCTTTGCAGACGCTGCAGAAGGAAGCCATTATGGTGGGTATGGCGCAGTTGGCTAGCGCGCCAGATTGTGGCTCTGGAGGCCGAGGGTTCGAGTCCCTCTACCCACCCTTATTGATGGGCTATCGCCAAGCGGTAAGGCACAGGACTTTGACTCCTGCATTCACCGGTTC
>JBGUOI010000141.1:0-2395 GCA_045118075.1 Porcincola sp.
CCAGGGCATACGGGCTTACCGTGACCCGCCATAACATGACCCGGTGTCTCTTCCACGATGACTGCCATCCAAGCCTTAAGCTCAATCCGGACTTCTATTTCTGCTTCGGATGCGGAGCGAAGGGTGATGTGATCGACCTGGTCGCAGGACTGTTTGATCTCAGTCTCTATGAGGCGGCCAGAAAGATCGCGGAGGATTTTGGAATCGACCCGGATAATCCGCCGAAGGTCGCTGCACTTGCAAAACCCAGGCACCCGATGATCAGGGCGTTCCGTGATGATGAACGCTACTGTCAGCGGGTGCTTTGTGATTATCTGCACCTTCTGGAGAACTGGAAGGTGCAGTATGCACCCACTTCGATGGAAGAAGAGCCGGATGACCGCTTTGTGGAAGCCTGCCAGATGTTCGCCTATATCGAATATCTGGCAGACCTTTTAACGGTCGGCAACCTCGAACAGCGGAAGGCTGTGGTCATGGAACTGATGAAGGATGGCAAAATCACCGGACTTGAGGACCTCGTGAACAGAGCCCATGAGAAGGAAAGGAGGTCGGATAATGCCGAGAAAATCAACGCTGCCTCCTGATGCCCCGGTATGGCTCACGGAAGACCGCAGGATCGATGAGATGACATTCTGCTGTTCGTTTCTCGAGGCGCATCCTATGAAATGTGTCCATGGGAAGCTGTATACCGTCGATGGTCTTATCTCTGACGAGGCCGCCTTAAAGCGCGAAATCTTTATGGAGATCTGTGATTGGGTCAAATCAGGAACTGCCAGAAAGGTAGAGGATCTTTTGAAGGCAGTCAGGATGATGGCCTTCGCTGATGAGCTCCCATTGCATCAGGACCGCATCCATGTTTCAAACGGTACCTGGTATCTGGACGGTCATTTCAGTGAAGAAAAGGAATACTGCCGGAACCGGCTGGAGGTCGCATACAACTCGGCGGCAGGCATAGCGAACGTCTGGCTGAACTTCCTTTCGGAGCTTCTGGTCCCAGAAGATATCCCGACCCTGCAGGAGTACCTGGGATATTGCCTGCTTCCTACTACGAAGGCCCAGAAGATGCTCCTGATGATCGGAAAGGGCGGCGAAGGCAAATCCCGGATCGGACTGGTGATGCGGTCGATCCTCGGGATCAATATGAACACCACCAGCATTCAGAAAGTTGAGACAAACCGCTTTGCCAGGGCAGACCTGGAGGATAAGCTGCTCATGGTGGATGACGATATGGATATGAGTGCGCTGACTAAGACGAACTATATCAAATCCATTGTCACTTCCGAGTGCCAGATGGATGTCGAACGGAAAGGCATCCAGAGCTATCAGAGTCTCCTGTATGTCCGATTCCTTTGCTTTGGGAACGGAGCCCTTACCGCACTTCACGATCGGTCTGACGGGTTCTTTAGACGGCAGATCGTAATCACCACGAAGGACAAGCCGGAAGGCCGTGTTGACGATCCCTATCTTGTCGAAAAGCTGATCGCGGAAAAAGAGAGTATCTTTCTTTGGTGCCTGGAGGGACTCAAGCGGCTTGTCGCCAATGATTACCGCTTTACCATCAGTGGCCGGTCAAAGGACAACATCGATGCTATTGTGAAGGACGCGAACAACATCCTGGAATTTCTGGCATCCGAGGGGTACCTCACTTTCCATGAAGACAGTAAGGCTGCGACCTGCGATCTGTATGCGGCTTATAAGGAATGGTGTGATGACAATGCAGACAATGCGCTTTCCATGAAGAGCTTCGCCAATTTCCTTTCCCAGTATGCGGAAACGTATCACCTGATCCCGGATAACAACATCTATCGAGGGAAGGAGAAACGCTGCCGGGGATATCGCGGCGTCGTGGTCATCGATCATGATAACCCATTTCTTAAATAAAGATGTCAAATCATGCGTACGTGCGTACAAGCGTACGGAGCCCATCCAGGGTACCGTCTGTACGCATGTACGTACGAACACAAAAATCAGGAAGTCTTTACCACTACAGAGTTTGAAGGAGGAGCAGACACTATGGCAGCACCGCAGTACGCGATCATGCGATTTATGAAATATAAGGGGCCGGAGATCGGGAAGATCGAGGCCCATGACGAAAGAACCAAAAGATTCCTGCGGATGGCCACACAACTCTTACCAAGCCGTATCTGGCCGGTCAGAGTGAAGACGGCAAAAACATCTGGAAGGATGAGAAGACGACCGTCAGCAATCGTGAGCTGAAATCCATGGTCGAGTTCTACAAAAAGGATATGGTTCCGAAATACGATATTCCGGAGCTTTGATCCGTCGGGCAGCAAATGCTGCCCCATACATATGAAACAGGCTGAAAAGCCTTCTCACATTGACAAACAGGGCAATTCAGAGTAAACTACGAGCACAGGTGCGAAACTTTAAAAAA
>JBGUOI010000142.1:0-2866 GCA_045118075.1 Porcincola sp.
GCAGATGAAAGCCAGAAAGCCGCTGCACCGGGCAATGCAGATGAAAGCCAGAAAGCCGCTGCACCGGGCAATGCAGATGCAGGGCAGGACGCCGTGACTTCGGAAAAGGCAGCAGCCGTACAGGCGGGCGCCACACAGGACCCGGCATCGGAGGAAACGGAGGCATACGCGGAAGAAACAATGTCAGAGGGCACCGACACTCCCTGTGAGGTGCGCAGTACGCAGTACACCGGCAGCTTCAGTTCCATGTTCCTTTCAGCGGGAGATACAGTGGCTGTGATCTCTCCTTCCTCGCTTCCTTCCAGAAAGCAGGTGGATGCAGTGGTGAACGGGCTGAAGGAGTGGGGTTATATTCCTGTAGAAGGAAAGCATGTCTGCGAAGAGACCCGCACACTTGAGGACTGTAAAGAAGACCTGCTGTGGGCTCTGGAGGATCCGTCCGTAAAAGCCGTTTTCTGCGTCCGCGGAGGTTACGCGTCTTCAGAAGTGATGGATGACATGGCGCTGGACAGCATTTCTTCGGCCGGTAAGCTCATCATCGGCTACAGTGACATCACCGTCTACCACAGCGCGTGGACCATGGCCGGGATCCCCTCCGTACATGCATCTATGAGCGCGGCATTTATGGATCTTCCGGCGCCCTGCAGGGATGCAGAGCAGAAGATGCTCCGAGGCGAGCTCCCCGCATATACATGCCCCTCTACCCCTCTGTGCCGCACAGGAGAAACTGAGGGGATCCTGATCGGAGGCAACCTTTCCACCTTTACCTCTGTCATCGGAACAGAATATGACAGCACAAAGACAGACCAGCCCTATATCCTCTTTTTAGAAGACGAATCTGAAAACCTGCAGCATATCCACCGCTATCTGACGATCCTGAAGCACCACGGCGTGCTGGACCGCGCGGCAGGCATTGTATTTGGCGAATGGGCGGACATACCCACAGACCTGGCTGACTACGACGGGAATTCCCGGGGCGGGACATTTACTTCTGTGTCTGACATGATCAGCAGACAGTTTCTGGATGGACTGGACATTCCGGTCGCTTTCGGCTTCCCCGCCGGGCACGCGGACACCAATTATCCGCTGCTGATGGGAGAAAAAGCACATCTCAAAGTTTCTGAGGACTCCTTCACTCTGGACTGGGAGGAGTAAACTTGCCTGACGTGCTCACGCCATGTGAGCCTACTGCTGCGGCATTCGCTGGGTGGACCTCACGTCACACGCTGGCGCAAAAACTATAACCGCCCCGACTGCCTGTAAAGGGTATCGGGACGGTTATTTTTATAAAGAATAAATCACCCTGATTCTATTGATCCGATTCTAGTCATTCAGTTCGAGCAGCATTCCCTCATATGGCATCAGGCGAATCTCCCTGCCTGAAAATGCTGTGCTCTTTTTTTCAGATGTTTCGAATTCATATGTATCGAGCAGCAGGGAAGCCTTGTCTGCTGTTTCGTCCGTGAAGCAGACTTCCTGATCTGAGAAATTCAGGATCACAAGAAGTCTCTGGCCGCCGGCAGTGCGGGTGAATGCCAGCAGGGCATCTCCGTCTTCTGCTTTGCGGTTCCAGCGGAATGATGATTTTTCATAATCATCCTGCCACAAGGCAGGGTTTTTCAGATAGACATCGTTCAGGCAGCGAAAATAAGCCTGGAATCCGGAATGGACCGGGCTGTTTAATGCCTCCCAGTCCAGGTCTGTTTTCTCATCCCATTCCCGGGTCCGGGCGAGCTCATTGCCCATGAAGTTCAGTTTCTTTCCGGGATGCGTGAACATATACAGGTAAAGCAGCCTCGCCTGTTGAAGCCGCGCTTCAAAATCCCCCGCCATCTTATTAACGATCGTTCCTTTGCCATGAACGACCTCATCATGGGAGAGGGGCAGGAGATAGGTTTCGTTAAAGAAATACTCCATCGAAAACAGAAGCTTTCCGATATCCCTTCCGCGGTCAGCAGGCTGCTCACTCATGTATTTCAGCGTATCGTTCATCCAGCCAAGGTCCCATTTGTAGTCGAAGCCCAGACCATTCTGCGATGCAGGTTTTGTTGTCCCGGGAAAAGAAGTGGAGTCCTCCGCGATCAGCATTGCATCAGGATAAAGGCTCTTCAGGCCTTCATTCATACGCTGCATAAAGTTCACGGCGTCATGATTGACGCCTCTTCCGCTGTTTCCCTGCCAGTAGATCAGGTTCCCGACGGCATCGAACCGAAGTCCGTCGAAGTGATAATGGTCAAGCCAGAATGCGCAGGCAGACTGCAGGAAGGAGCGCACATCCCCGCGGGAGTGCATGAAGTTGCAGCTGCCCCATTCGCTGTACCCGACTGCGGGATGCGGATACTCATATAATGCTGTTCCGTCAAAATTCCACAGGGCATAGTCATTTACCGCAAAGTGAACGGTGACGACATCCAGGATCACGGAAATGCCATTCTGATGGCACTGATCCACCAGATACTGAAGACCGTGCGGCTCTCCGTAGCGGGAGGTCGCACTGTAAAATCCTGTCTCCTGATAGCCCCATGACTCATCTGCCGGATACTCTGCCAGAGGCATCAGTTCTACGGCATTAAAATGGTTTTCTTTCAGATAGGGGATCAGCCTGTCTGCCAGCTCTGCATAGGTGAGCCATCCGGCAGCAGGATCGGTTTCTCCGTCCCATTTGATCTTTCTGACCCAGGATCCGGCATGTATCTCATAAATATTGAGCGCGGACCGCTTATGATCGTTCCGGGTGTTCATCCAGAAATCGTCAGAGAACTGGTATCGAAGATCATAGAGAGCGGACGCCGTACCGGGACGTTTTTCACTCCAGAAAGCATACGGATCCGCATGATCTATAAAGCTCCCGTCCTTCTTGAAGATT
>JBGUOI010000143.1:0-3637 GCA_045118075.1 Porcincola sp.
ATCGTGCAGAACATAGAATACCTGTCGGAACGGGACTTGAAATATTTTGAAAAGAAAGAAGCTCTGGGGGAGGCAATCATCATACGAATAGAACCTGAAGCCCTGCTGTCACTGGATCTGGATGCGTTGTTTCAGGATCGTCCTAAGGACCAGACACTTTCAGCGGAAGAGTTGGAGAGTTTCTTACAGGGAAACCAGCCGGCGATCAGACAGAAGGAGCCTGACGGATCGTCGGAAAGACAAGATACTTCCGGAATAGAAAACGATCTGTTGAACATTCATCTGTCTCCGGATCAGCAGGAGAGGCTGATTCATATGATCAATGGCGGGGCTTCAGATGAAGAATTGAGGACTCTTATGAAGGAAGCAGCAGGAGAAACAGCCTGAGAATTCACAGTGGAAAGAATGGGAGGAACACATGGATTGGAGAGACAATCTTAAAGAAATTGTTGGTGTTACAGATGAGAAAGATATCATAGATCTTACCGATATGGAGGAACGTGAACTGCTCGGTAATCGCAGCCGTACTCTCGCGGATCAGTCCGGAAAGGAGGCGCAGCGATGAATACAGGAACAAAGGAGCTGAAGTCGATCCTGCTGTCCGTTGTCGCCGCCGAGTGTCCGCTGGCAAACGCACCGGTGTCCGCTCGGCGGCGCAAAACGCAATAACGCTTCCGAGTGGGATCGGGATGCGCTCAGACCACAGAATCCTTTGTCAAGGGTGTGGTATCGCGGTGGAAACCGCATGAAGCTGATGGCAGTTGTGACAGAACGAGGGTACCGGGATCCCAGATGGGCAACTGCGAAACAGCTTTTTGATAAGGGCTACCACATTAAAGCCGGGGAACATGGAACGATCTGCGAGAAATGGATCTTTGAGAAGGAGAAAAAGACGAAGGACGAACATGGAAATACAGTCAGGAAAGTAGTACAGCTCGACCGACCGCAGGTCATGTTTTTCAGAGTGTTCAATGGAGAACAGGTCGAAAATTTCCCGGAATATGTTCCGACCGCTCAGGATGAGGATAAAACACAACTTGGTCAGATAATCGATCAGATCATTTCAACCAGCGAATGTCCAGTCGTTGAAGCTGCGCAGGATCGTGCTTATTATTCACCTTCTCAGGACCGGATCGTGCTGCCGCTCAGGAGCATGTTTAAGGATGATGAGAGCTTTGCCAAGACGGCCATTCACGAGATGGGACACAGCACAGGCCATCCAACCAGATTGAACAGACCTTTGGGCGGCATGTTCGGATCAGAAGAATATGCAAAAGAGGAGCTCCGGGCAGAAATCGGGGCTCTTTTTACGGAAGCGGATCTGGGAATTTCGCTGAAAGGCGAGCATTATGAAGACCATTCCGACTATCTTCGCAGCTGGATCGGTGCCCTGCAGAATGATTATAACGAATTCTTCAGGGCATGCGCTGATGCGGAGCAGATTGCAAAACGGCTGGTTGGAAATTACACAAAAAAGTATGAGCTGAAAATGGAAGTGGATTGCAAGAGCTCGAAGACACAGGGTTGCAATGGAAATCAGGGAGTATGTTTCTGCAATGCTCAAGGCTGAATGGGAAGGATATTCTTCAGAATGGGCGGAGTGGGCCTTGAAGAAAGCGGACTGGTATGATCCCGTTACAGAAAGAGAAGATGAACTGCTTGGGAAGGATATAGATCTGAAGAAGCAGGAGCAGAAAACCAGACCATATTGGAACGGATTCTATTAACAGACATTATAGCAAGTAACATGGTAATACTCCCGGTCCTATGCTAGAGAAGAGATTGGATGCCAGACAATGAAGGCATGCGATTTGGAAAACAGTTTTCTTGATGAAGAAAGCAGTTCTTTTTCAATGGATTTAAAAAACTACCAGCCGCGGGTTGATAAATAACCAAAAAGACCTTTTCGCTACATATTCGCGGTACGTGTAGCGAAAAGGGTTGACTTTTTTGCTACATTGACATAAAATGTGTAGCGAAAAAGGAGGGTGGCAACTATGGACGATATGCTTAGGACATATCTAGAAGAGAATAACGGTTTTTATCGCATTGCGGACGCAAGAGCTCTGGGAGTTTCCAAAGGAAGGGCATCCGGGTTTGTGAAGGAATTAGGACTGAGCAAGGTCGCACATGGCGTGTATTGCTCAGAGGAAGCTTGGCCGGACAGGCTTTTCCTCATTCAGCTTCGAAATCGTAAGCTTATCTTTTCACATGAGACAGCCCTTTATCTGCACGGGCTGTCTGACCGGGAATCAGTCCAGCCCGTGGTAACCGTAAAGAGAGGATATAATGCAAGCCATTTGAAAGCGGACAATATCAAGGTTTATACTGTGATTCCTGAATGGTTCGAAATCGGACTGCAGGAAATTCAAACTTCTTTCGGGAATACGGTGAGAGTATATGATAGAGAACGTTGTATCTGCGATATCCTAAGGGAAAAGAAACGGATGGATATCCAAGTATTCCAGACGGCGCTGATCACATATTTTAAGGATCAAAATAAAGATATTCATAAGCTGATGAAGTACGCACTGGAATTCGGGATCGAAAAGATGTTGCGCCAATATACGGAGGTGCTTCTATGATCAAATCACGGATGCAGTTGAACGCGCTGATCAGAAACAAGGCAGCAGGAGATGGGGATAAAGCGCAGATCCTTTTGCGTATCTATATGATGGAACGACTGCTTGAGAGAATATCCGTTTCCAGGTATCGGGATAATTTCATCCTGAAAGGCGGAATGCTGGTATCCTCACTGGTCGGCGTTGATATGCGCACTACTATGGACATTGATACAACAATCAGGGCGCTTCCGCTGACACAGGAAAAGGCAAAAGCATTCCTTGAGGAAATCATGGCCATTGATTTGGAAGATAATGTGTCTTTCAGGATTACAAAGATTGAGGATATCATGGAAGGACATGAATATGAAGGATTCCGGTTTCATATTGAAGGTGTTCTTGAAAAACTTCGCCAGACGATCAAGATTGATATTTCCACGGGGGACGCAATTATACCTGCTGCGGTGAAGTATGAACTGCCGCTGATCCTGGAGAACCGGAAGATCGGATTGTGGGCGTATAATATGGAGACACTCCTGGCTGAAAAACTGGAGACGGTGATGACCAGGGCAGAGGCAAATACAAGAATGAGGGATTTTTATGATATCTATATCCTGACTCGACAAGAAGTGATTGAAATCAATCCCACTCATCTGAAAGAAGCATTTGCAGCCACCTGCAGAAAACGTGGCTCGGAGGCTGCAATACCATCTTTTGATGAAGTTCTGGAAAGCATAGAAGCATCACCTGAGATGCTGGATGCCTGGGAGAACTACAGAAAGAATAATCCCTATGTTGAAGACCTTACATGGGGTGAGGCTATTCATTCTGTAAAGCTTCTGAAGGATCAGATTGATTAAACGAGAATTATAGTTATGAGAGATGCAGTTGAAAATGTCGGCCTTTTGCAGAAGCAGTTAAATGAACTGCAGATTGAGAACCAACTCCTGAAAAGTATTCTGGATCGATCCGGCATTTCTTCTATGTCGGGAAACGTATTGTAGTAACAAACGGTTTTGTGAAAAAGACACAGAAGACTCCGCCTGGAGAGATAAAGCTTGCAAAGGATAGGCGTA
>JBGUOI010000144.1:0-10884 GCA_045118075.1 Porcincola sp.
GGAAGCAGCATAAAACTGCCCGGCAGCAATACCGGGCAGGAAAAACTTTTTTGTTTTTCGATTGTCTACTTGACGGGTCGCACACCAGAATAAAGGATTTTTGAGGCTCTTGCGAGTAGCGGAAGGGAGACTTGAACTCTCGACACCACGGGTATGAACCGTGTGCTCTAGCCAGCTGAGCTATTCCGCCAGATAAATGATGGGACCTACAGGGCTCGAACCTGTGACCCCCTGCTTGTAAGGCAGGTGCTCTCCCAGCTGAGCTAAGATCCCATACAGCTCGTTTTTCAACTCGCTTTGCCATTATACAAAACCGAATAAGCAAAGTCAAGCGTTTTTTGCACATTCCTGTTTGTTGATTGTCCGCCCGCCGGCCCCGACAGCCCTTCCCGCCGGCATAAAAAGGGGCTGCCGCAAAAATGCGGCAGCTCCCCTTCTCATTGCCTTTTCAAATTTGCCCCGTTCTCCTGCAAAAGCAGCATACGCTGCCTTTTCCTCAGCTGTCTCAGGGCTTTGTCCCGGTCTTCATCCAGCAGCGCAAGCGGCCGCTTACTGTCGACGAAGTCCCAAATGTAGCGGCTGCGGTAAGTCTGCCAGGATGTCCACCAATAATCATCCGTTCTTCGGGCGATTCCGCAGCTGACCGGCACGGTATGGAGCCAGCCAAGGCAGCCGATCGCCTCTTCTTCGCCCCAGATCAGTTCACACTCGCTTTCTGCCGGGAGCATCCTGTCATCACAGTGTCTGAACTTATAGTAAGCAATAAAGTTCTCTTCAAAACATTCCCTGAGGATAGCTTCCGCAGTCTTCCCAGTATCGCCTGTATCCATCAGAAGATGTATTTTGTTGTCCAGCAGGCAGAACCCGTCGGCATGAATACCGTAGATTTGCGCGGTTCTTCCAAGCATGGTAAGGAAATGGTATTTATCCGCCTCATCGGCAAATACCGGTCTTTCCGTTGTCAAAGACGTGTAGTACAGGTTTTCCGGGTATGGTCTGTATTCTGTTTTCATGATGATTTACCCCTTAGTAATAGATATGAGACTCCCCAATAAGTCCGGTTAAGAAATGAATGTACATAGATAGTATCATTGTTGCTTTAAAAAATCAACAATTTGTGCTTAATTATCTTCAAATTGTTGCTTTATTATTGCGTAGTAAAAAGCCCGCTTATGCGAACTGTCGCCTAAGCGGGCTTTTTGAGTTTGTTATTCAGTGTCAGGGTTCGTAGGAAAATCCGAATGGCTGGCTGCGCTCGTTGATCTTGTCGATGATCCGCTTCGCCTCGCTGCCGGTCGCCGGCGTGGGCTGGTAGTTGTTCCATCCCTGGGCTGAACTGCTCGAACACGGAATGATATTGATCGTGGTGTCGGTCAGTTTGCCTGACTGCGAGAGCAGGAATGTCATCTGGAAGATCATGGTATCCAGCTCCCTGGGGTTCGTATTTCCGCCGAAGCAGAAATTCGCCAGACTGTATACAATGTATTTGCCCTGGTATTCCTCGATGCCCTGCAGCACATGGGGGTGATGTCCGACCACCAGGTCGGCTCCGAGGTCGATCGCGGTGTGCCCGAGCTGCTGCTGCACTTCGCTCGGCGTCGTGCTCAGCTCATCTCCCCAGTGGAAGGCGACGATCACGATCTGGGCGCCTGCCGACCTGGCTTCATCGATGGTCTCCTGCAGGCGGTCAACGCAGGTCATTCCGTCAAACAGCGCATGGATGCCCAGCAGGGCCACGTTCACGCCGTTGATCTCCTTCATGACATATTTTCTCTCGAGACAGTAATCGATGCCTGCCTCCTCGAGGTATTTCTCGGTGTCAGTCAGACTGACCTCGCCGTAATCTTCACTGTGGTTATTTGCCAGTGTGACCACATCCACGTTTCCGTTCGTGAGGATCTGCGTATACTCGGGCTTTCCGCGGAACGCATATTCTTTCGCGGCGCGAACACCCTGATCCGTGAACGGCCCTTCCAGGTTGACGAAGGTAAGGTCATCCTCGGCGAATATATCTTTCACATTCTGGAAGAAATACTCGGGTCCGTAGGAATCATAGAAGGATCCGAGGCTGTTGGTCGAGCTGAACGTCTCGTCGTCTCCGAGCGTACAGTCACCGGTAAAGCTGATCGTCAGCGCCGCCTCGGTCCTGACCGTCACCGAGCAGTTTACTGTCTCCACATTTTCTGCGGAGATCGTTATCAGGGAAGTCCCTTCCGCCAGTGCGGTCACCAGTCCCGTCTCATCGATCGAGACCACCGTGCTGTCTGTATTGACGATGCGAAGGCCTCCCAGGAAGGCTCCCGCAGGCTCGGGAATGATCTCAAGCTGTCTGGTCTCTCCGGGGAACATGGTCATCCTGTCCGTATTCAGGTGAATGGCCTCGGCGATCGTCAGGTCAGTCACTACCGGCTTCGAGAAATTCCCGGCGTTGTCGCGCGCAGTGCAGTAGTACATCTTTCCTTCTTCAGGTGAGAAAGGCTCCGTGTATTTCGTGTATACCGGCACCGTGGTAAGTCCCTGTACCGTCCCGTAATAGATGCCTTCCAGACCCGAAACATCGTCTGAAGCAGTCATGTTGACCTGTCCGCCGCTTACGGAGATATTCATCTCAGGCGCGGTACCGTCGATCCGCTGCAGTGTTGCCTGTCCCTTCTGAACGCTGTTTTCGGAGACGACCATCACATCCAGCAGGTGGCTGTTTGTGTCGAGAGTGACCTTCGTCTTGTTTTTTCCGGTGAACTCCATGTTCTCCCCGTTGACAGTGATCGTCTGAATGGGACTCTGAGTCTTGACGCCTAAAGTGACAGAGCCGGACTTACACCACTTTTTCGGCTCACGCTCCACGGTAAGAGTCAATCCCGGATCTGCCGTCACATTCTGAGTCTTGCGTCGGTTTCCGGTGATGGTGGTGATCAGGGCGATCACGCCGATCACGGCCGCCAGCACCAATGCCAGAATGCCAAGAGCAAGCGGGCTTAATCCGAAAGGCAGACGAAGCGGCTTTTTCTCCCGTTTTACAGGTATCTCGCCGCTTTGTTCAGAAACGAGAGCATCTTCCCCGTCCTCAGCAGGCGGCGCAGCCGTTTCTGTCTCCTCAGGGGCTTTGACGGGTCCTCTTTCGGGAGCTTCACTCCCGCCAGGTTCATCATCAGGCCCTGTTTCCTGAGGGATGCCGCTTTCTTCCTCATCTTCGGATCTTGGCGTACCCGCGTCTGTATCCGGTTCTTCATCGTGTCCGTCTGCGTCTCCTGAGATTTCTTCTTCCTGCTCTGAAGCAGGGAGATCATCAGTTTCCTGCGCATCCCCTTCGGAATCTTCGCCGGCAGCCGGAGCATTGTCCTCAGCATCTTCTTCATGATCAGTCTTCCTCTTTTCAAGAACCGCCCTCTTCAGGCCTGACAGCGATGCTGCCAGACCGGCCAGGACAGCGGAAGGGGCTGCTGCCTCCTCCTCTTCTGTGCTTCTGAAATCATCCGCGTCGCTCTCAAAATCGGGTTCTTCCCCCTCAAGGCGGATAACACGGGAAGCTTTTTCTTTCGGAACAGGGGCCTCCTCATCCTCACCGGGTTCGTCCTCGTCCTCCTCCGGAAGATCCCTTCCGGAAGGACGCAGTTTCCCGAAGATTCGTCCAAACGGGATTCCCACCTTTTCCGACTCCTCCTCTTCACGATCCGAAGAAGTATCCGTCTGCGCTTCCTCTTCGTCCAGGATATCGCCGGCCGCTTCCGGTTTTTCTTCCGGCTGCGGGATCTCCTTCTTTTTCCGCACCTTTTTCTTTTTGGGAGTTTCGTTGAGTGTGATACTGATCGTTTTGCTCTTTACCTGCCCGGGTTCTCCGGCTTTGTCCGAGAGTTCCCTCAGCAGCTGTCTGATCTCTTTATCATTCATTGTTCCGATCCTGCTTCCTGAGAGCAGCCGCACCCGGCGGCTGCGCCGATGAACTTTGTTACCTGAAGTAGGCGACGCCCGATTCAAAGATCTTCATATCCTGTTCACCGTAAATATTCATTGCGACTGCTTCGCCGCGCCTTTCGGCGTGACACATCCTTCCGAATACCCTTCCGTCCGGGCTGGTGATGCCTTCGATGCAGGCGAAGGAGCCGTTGATATTCCACTCCTCATCCATCGAGACATTTCCGTCCGGATCCGAATATACCGTGGCGACCTGGCCGTTTGCATACAGCCGCTCGATCCATTTTCTGTCTGCCACAAAACGTCCCTCCCCGTGCGAAGCGGGGGAGACATACACATTCCCCTCCCCGGCCAGGGTCAGCCACGGGGAGCGGGTGCTCACGACTTTGGTGTACACCATCTTCGAGATATGCCTGCCGATCGTATTGAAGGTCAGCGTAGGAGAATCCTGCTCCTGACCACGAATCTGGCCGTAAGGCACCAATCCGAGTTTGATCAGTGCCTGGAACCCGTTGCAGATGCCCAGTGCCAGGCCGTCTCTCTCATTAAGCAGCTTCATCACCGCTTCTTTGAGTTTTTCATTGCGGAAAGCGGTAGCAAAGAATTTAGCTGATCCGTCGGGCTCATCACCGGCGGAAAAGCCGCCCGGGAACATGATGATCTGTGCCTTTCCGATCGCTTCGGCAAAGGATTCCACCGAATCGCGGATATCCTGGGACGAGAGGTTTCGGAACACTCTCACATCAGTCTCGGCGCCGGCACGCTCAAATGCTTTGGCGCTGTCGTACTCGCAGTTCGTTCCCGGGAAGACCGGGATAAACACGCGCGGTTTCGCGATCTTATGCCTGCAGACGTAAACACTGCCGCTTCCGGCTGCGGATATATTTTCAGGTTCATTCCGATCAGCTTCCGCCGCACCGCTGCGGGTCCGGAATACTTTCTCAAGCGTTCCCTTCCAGGAAGCGAGCGCCTCCTCCAGGGAAATATTCACATCGCGCCAGCACAGCTGCTTCTCCTCCAGAACCTGTCCGGCCACCCGGCCTTCTGCCTTCAGTTCTTTTACCATAGAGGCCGGTACTTCTGCAACAATGCTTCCGAAGAGCGGGGCAAACAGTTTATCCGGATCGAGATCCGCTTCAAGTTTAACGCCAAGCCCGTTGCCGAATGCCATGCGGGCTGCCGCAGGCGCAAGGCCGAAGCCATCCAGTGCATAAGCCCCTTTTATCCTGCCTGCGCAGATATCTTCATGCAGATCGGCGTACAGCGATTTCGCCGCTTCAAGATCGGGCAGGTCGTATTCGCCGAAAGGCACTTCAAACAATACCAGACAGCTGCCTGCCTCTTTCAGTTCGGGAGAGATGACCTGCTGCCACTTTCCCGTATCCACTGCAAATGAGACGAGTGTGGGCGGAACATCGATCTCCTGGAAAGAACCGGACATGCTGTCTTTTCCGCCGATTGAAGGCAGCCCGAACGCTTTCTGGGCCCGGTAGGCACCCAGCAGGGCGGCCAGCGGCTGGCTCCAGCGGTGCGGGTCGGCGCTCATCCGGCGGAAGTACTCCTGGAAAGTAAAGCGGATCTTCCGGTAGTCACCGCCTGTGGCCACGATCCTGGCCACCGATTCGAGCACGGCGTATAAACCACCGTGATAGGGACTCCATGAGGACAGGTACGGATCAAATCCGTAGCTCATCATCGTAACCGTGTCGGTATGGCCTTTCAGGACCGGCAGCTTAGCCACCATGGCCTGGGTCTGGGTCAGCTGGTAACGGCCGCCGTAAGGCATCAGGACCGTCCCTGCGCCGATGGAGCTGTCAAACATCTCCACAAGGCCTTTCTGGGAGCAGCAGTTTAAGTCGGCCAGGTCGGAGAGCCATCTTTCTTTTACTTTTTCTTCCGGAACCGGCTCCCGGTCAAAATAGCGCTCTTTGGCGGACGGAAGGTCAACAGCTGCCTCCGTCTCCTGGTGGGCGCCGTTGGTATTTAAAAATTCCCTCGAGAGATTGACGATCTCTTCACCGCGCCAGGTCATGACCAGGCGGGGCTCCTTTGTAACCACGGCTACTTCGACCGCCTCCAGGTTCTCTTCTGCCGCATAGGCCAGGAACTGAGGCGCATCTTTCTTATCGACCACGACCGCCATCCTCTCCTGAGATTCGGAAATGGCGATCTCCGTGCCGTCAAGGCCCGCATACTTTCTGGGCACCAGGTCCAGGTCGATCTTCAAGCCGTCCGCCAGCTCGCCGATCGCCACCGACACGCCGCCGGCGCCGAAATCATTGCACTTGCGGATGAGCCTCGTCACCTCAGGACGGCGGAACATGCGCTGGATCTTGCGTTCAGTGGGAGCATTTCCCTTCTGGACTTCCGCTCCGCATACCTCGATCGAGGAAGCGGTATGAGCCTTTGAAGAACCCGTCGCGCCGCCGATCCCATCGCGTCCGGTCCGGCCGCCGAGCAGGATGATGACATTGCCCGGGTCCGAAGTCAGGCGCATAACATCCTTCCTGGGAGCAGCCCCCATCACGGCACCGATCTCCATGCGCTTTGCGACATAGTCGGGGTGATAGATCTCTTTTACATACCCGGTCGCGAGTCCGACCTGGTTTCCGTAAGAACTGTAACCGTGAGCAGCCTCCCTGACCAGTTTTTTCTGGGGGAGCTTGCCGGGAAGCGCTTCATCCACCGGCCTGGTGGGATCCGCAGCACCCGTCACGCGCATCGCCTGATAAACATAGGTCCTTCCCGAGAGCGGGTCGCGGATCGCGCCGCCCAGGCAGGTCGCCGCTCCGCCGAAAGGTTCGATCTCGGTCGGGTGGTTGTGCGTCTCATTCTTAAAGTTTACCAGCCACTCCTCGGTCTTTCCGTCGATCTCAACCGGAACTACGATCGAGCAGGCATTGATCTCGTCCGTCTCTTCCTGGTCTTCGAGTTTACCTTCTTTTTTCAGTTTTTTCATTGCCATCAGGGCGATATCCATCAGGCATACAAACCGGTCATGCCCGGGGCCGTAGACCTCTTCGCGGTCTTTGAGATATTCTTCCCAGGTATCGGTCAGCGGTTTATTATATTCGCCTTCCCCGAAAGTGACTTTCTTAAGCTCTGTCAGGAAAGTGGTATGGCGGCAGTGATCCGACCAGTAGGTGTCGAGCACCCTGATCTCCGTAAGCGTCGGATCGCGCTGCTCCTCCCCGGCGAAATAATTCCGGATATGGAGGAAATCATTGAATGTCATCGCAAGGTTCAGAGAATCGTACAGTTTTCTGAGTGCCTCTTCGGACATTGTCCTGAAGCCTTCAAGGACCGGTATCCTGGACGGCTGTTCAAACCGCGAGATAAGAGTATCCGGTTTCTCATCGGCCGCCTGCCTCGAATCCACCGGGTTGATGCAGTAACTTTTGATGCGTTCCAGCTCCTCTTTGGTGATGTCGCCCTCCACCGCGTAGACTGTTGCGGATCGGATGACGCTCTCCTCGTCTTCCTTCAGGAAACGGATGCACTGGACGGCCGAATCGGCCCTCTGGTCAAACTGGCCGGGCAGAAATTCCACTGCGAAAGAGTGTTCATTCTTCCGGTGCGGATAGTCCTCCAGAAAGAGCTCGTCCACCGGGGGTTCTGAGAAGACGCACCGGCAGGCGGTCTCAAACACCTCATCCGAGATATTCTCGACATCATAGCGGATGAGGATCCTCACGTTCTTTACCCGGCTGATTCCGAGGTAGCTTCTAAGCTCGGCAGCCAGGTCCGTGCCGGCTCCTGCATATGCACTCTTTTTCTCTACAAATACTCGCCTTACTTTACTCATTCAGTCTCCTTACATAAAGTTGGTCAGTCTATTCCATCTGCTCAAGGATATAATCAGCCGTTTTGATAACTGCCTCGTCGTAGGCAAACCCGTATTCGCCCCGCAGCATGACGCTGACGATCAGGTGACGCCCGCCCCGGCCGATTACGGCCGCTTCACTGTAGCGCGTGTCCCCTCTTCCGTTCTGGTTCAGGAACAGGTCATCCGCTTTAAGATTCTTGGACAACCCGATAAGCGTACGGTTCTCATCGCTTTCATCGACGCGGAAGTACTGGGTCATGAACTCTGTATTGATGGTTTTATATTTTCCGCCGTACAGGTCGGCCGTCATGCCCGCCAGATCCGCGGCGCTCACGTAATTTTCGCTTCCGTCCGTGACTTCCGCCACGATCTTTCGCTGAAGGTCAACGCTCTCAAACCCTGCCTCCCTGCAAACCGAATTGATCCGGTCAAGCGTCAGGAAGTCGATCAGGCAGTTCATGCAGTTGTTGTCGCTGAGCGTGAGCATGGTCTGCAAATAGAAAGACAGCGGGAAATTCTGGCCTTCCCTCCATAATGGATCGTACTCACCGCGGCCTCCGATGCTGTTTGTGTAGGTGATCTGATCCTCCATCGTGATCTGGCCCTGGTCAAGCAGTACCGCTGCCGTATAAAGGATCGGGACCGAGATCGTCGCGGAGGTATACATCTTTTCGTTGGCGTTTCCTGCGTCGATACGCTTGTCCGTCTCCAGGTCGGTCACGCTCACGGCCCAGTCCGATGCCTGGCTGTACTGCTGCATGATCTGTTCGATCATGGCAGGATCGGGCTCTTTCACAGCCGCCGCTTCGGTCTGTTTTGTCTCACTCTCCGTCTGCGCGGCTTCCGTCTGTGCCGCTTCCGTCTGCGCAGCTTCCGTCCCCGTCGTTTCAGCCTGTGCATCGCTTTGGCTTTCCGTCTGCGCTTTTTCCGTTTCGGAAATTTCAGTCTGCGGCGCCGCTTCAGCTCCCTGTCCGGGTTCCTCCTGACCGCTTTGGATGATCACGATCTCCCCGTTCTTATCCGCGATGGTTCCCACCACCGTACCGCTGCTGCCCGCACTCTGGCGCATAAAGAAAAAGCTGAACATGATCGCGATCGCGATCACGGCCACGATCAGCAGGATCGTTACCGTCACCAGCAGCGCATGCGCCCTCTCTTCACTTCTCTCTTCCAGGAAAGTGTCCCTGAAGATCCGGTCATCATCATCCCTCATCACAATACTCCCCAAACCGGTATTAAGATCAACGATCTGTTAAAAACCCATAGCACACCATTTTTACTATAACACAACCCTGTCACTTTTTAAATAGGGCACGGGACTCCCAGAAAGAGAACAGTTTCTCCTCCACATTTCCAAGGTGACAGGTGCTGCTTTTCCATTCTCTGGGAAAAGCACTGCGGTATCCGGTTTCCAGAAAACGCTCGTCCAGCAGAAGAACGATTCCCTCATCCTCTTCCGTCCGGATCACCCGTCCGGCCGCCTGCAGAACCTTATTCATCCCGGGGCAGATATAGGCATAGCGGAAACCGTCCTCGCCGCGCCGGTCATAATAGTCTTTCAGGATCGTCTGCTCCGGGCTGACCTGCGGCAGCGCCGCGCCCACTATGACCGCCCCGATCAGCCGCTCATTGCGAAGGTCAATACCTTCCCCGAAAAAACTGCCCATTACGCAAAGTCCGGCCAGACCTCCCTCACGGTCTTTGTCGAACGCCTCAAGGAACTGTTCTCTCTCGGCTTCCGTCATCCGGCTGTGCTGCATGATCATCTCATAGCTGTCCGGAAGCTGTCCGGACAGAGGCTCCGCGACCTCCTCCATCATCTTGTAGGAGGAGAAAAAGATCATGTAATTGCCTGTTCGGCGCCTGAGCGCCGCGCCGATATACTTGGCGATCTTATCGTACTCTGCCTTCGACCTCCTCCGGTAGCGCGTACTGGTATCCGTTCCTACCAGAACGCCCAGTTTTTCCGGGTCAAAACAAGAATCGGCGTAGACCGCGAAGTTGTCTTTCTTTGTGCTCAGGTGGCGCTTGTAATAATCGATCGGCAGGAGAGTCGCCGAGAAAAAGATGGTGCTTACAGCCTTATCCAGGCATTCCTGCAGATTTCGCGCAGGATCCACGCAGAAAAGTTTTACCAGGAAAGACCCGTCCTCCCGGATGGTATCGTAGAACACATACCCCTCCTGCGTCAGATCAAGGATATTCAGGAAGGCGCTCACCTCAAACCACAGCGTGCGGACGATCTCCGCCAGCTTCGGATCCGTATTCTTTGCGAGGAAATCTTCCATGACCCCTGTCAGGTTTAAAAGCCGCAGCGGCAGGGTCCCGAGATCTTCGATCACTTCAAATCCGCTGCAGCCGCGCTTCATCTCCAGCATCTTCCGGTTGCACGATTCAAGGGCCCTGACAAGAGACGGGGCATGGTTTTTCACTGCCCGCTTTACTTCCAGAAAGTCTTCCTTGACCAACCCGGCGCTGAACATCTCCCGGCCCCGGTCCACCAGGTTATGGGCTTCATCGATCAGCAGTATGCCGTTCCATTTGACCCCGTCGGCGAAAAAGCGCTTCAGCCTCGCACGCGGATGGAAGACATAATTATAATCGCAGATCACTCCGTCCATCCACTCCGACAGGTCAAGCGACAGCTCAAACGGGCAGACCTCTCCTTCCATGGCAAAACGCAGGATCGTCTCACGGTCGTAGACCTCGCCGGAAGTGACCATCTCAAAAAGGATGCGGTTGACCCGGTCGTAATGGCCCTTCGCATACGGGCACTCATCCGGATTGCACAAAGGTTCTTCCAGCGGGCAGATCTTCTCCTTTGCGGTCAGGATCATGCTCTTAAAGTGCAGCCCCTGACCGCGCAGCTGGTCAAACGCCTCGGCGGCGACCGTACGCGCCATCGTCCTGGCAGTCAGGTAGAAGATCTTATCGCCGAGCCCCTCACCGATTGCTTTCACGGCAGGGAAAAGCGTGCTTAAGGTCTTTCCGGTGCCGGTCGGTGCCTGGATAAACAGATTCTTTCCGGCCGCGATCGTCCGGTAGACATCGCCCGCCAGCTTCTTCTGTCCCTCTCTCCACGGGAAAGGAAATCCCGTCCTGCGTATGGATTCTCGCCGTATAAAGCTCCAGCGTGCCTCTTCTTC
>JBGUOI010000145.1:0-14618 GCA_045118075.1 Porcincola sp.
AAAAGGGAGGTCAATGCTCTTTTTATTTGAATCTCCCATAAAATCAAGGTTTATGAACTAAAAACAGGTAGTGAACTTGACACTACCCAGAAAGAAAAGGAAAGCCAAAAATGAAGAATATAAAAATGATGACAGCAGCTGTTGCTGCTCTGACACTTTTCGGAGCTGCTCCGGCACTTGTTTGTGCAGAAGAGAACCAGAAGATCACGGTATGTCTTGACTGGACTCCCAACACCAACCACACCGGGCTGTACGCCGCTCAGGCGCTCGGATATTTCGAGGAAGCCGGACTGGATGTCGAGATCGTCCAGCCGCCCGAGAACGGGGCGCCTTTAATGTGTGCTTCCGGCCAGGCACAGTTCGCCGTGGATGCCCAGGATACGATCGCCGCAGCCTTTGATATGGATGAGCCGCTGGAAGTGACGGCTGTTGCGGCACTGATCCAGCACAATACTTCCGGAATCGTCTCCCGCGCCGGAGACGGGATCGATTCGCCCAGGGGTCTGGAAGGCAAGACTTACTCCACCTGGGAATCACCGGTCGAGCTGGCCATGATCAAACACGTCATGGAACAGGACGGCGGAGATTTCTCGAAGGTGACGCTGATCCCCAATGATATCACCGATGAACCGGCAGCGCTGGCAGCTCACCAGACAGACGCCATCTGGATCTTCTACGGCTGGGGCGGCATCAATGCCCAGGTCGAGGGAGTCGATGTCGATTACTGGGATTTTGGAGAGATCAGTCCTGAACTGGATTATTACACGCCCGTCCTGATCGCAAACAACGCATTCCTGGAAGAAGAGCCGGAGACGGCCAAAGCTTTTCTGGCAGCTGCCGCAAAGGGGTATGAGTATGCGGTGGAAAATCCGCAGGAAGCGGCTGACATGCTGATCGCCGGCGACTCCACCGGATCCCTCGGCGAGGCACAGGAACTGGTCTACGCAAGCCAGGAGTGGCTCAGCAAGAAATATATCGAAGATGCCCCGGCATGGGGATACATCGATCCGGAACGCTGGAATGCCTTCTACGGCTGGCTTTATGAGAATTCCCTGACGAGTCAGGACCTGACAGGAAAGGGCTTCACCAATGACTACCTCCCCGAGTGAACAGGACATAAAAAAAGAAGCGGAAACCCCGCTCCTTAAAGCTGAGCATATCACGAAAAGGTACGGTGAGAAGACGATCATCCGGGATATCGGGCTTCACCTGGAGCAGGGAGAACTGGTCTCTCTGCTCGGCCTTTCCGGTTCCGGGAAGACCACCCTGTTTCACGTCCTTTCCGGTCTTGAGAGACCGGAGGAGGGGAGCGTATATCTGGAAGGGGAGGAGATCACCGGAAAACCCGGCAGGATCAGCTATATGCTGCAGAAGGACCTGCTGCTTCCCCAAAAGAAGATCATTGACAATGTCTCCCTTCCGCTTGTCCTGAAGGGGATGACGAGGAAGAAAGCCAGGGAGGAAGCTGAACCTTTTTTCGAGCCGTTCGGCCTTGAGGGGACGCAGTACCAGTATCCGAGCCAGCTCTCAGGCGGCATGCGCCAGCGGGCAGCCCTGCTTCGGACATATCTGACCAGATCGAGGGTAGCTCTGCTGGATGAGCCGTTCTCGGCGCTGGATACCATCACGAAAGGCCAGATCCATGAGTGGTACCTGGATGTGATGGAAAGGATCGACCTTTCCACGCTGTTCGTCACGCACGATATCGACGAGGCCATCCTGCTGTCCGACCGCATCTACATTATGACCGGAAAACCGGGGGAGATCCGCAGCGAGCTGAGGATCCGGCCGGAGAGGAGCCAACGAAAGGATTTCATGCTGACGGATGATTTTCTTCAGTATAAAAGACAGATCATAGAAAAATTATGACAGGGGATTTCCCCTGTCATTTTTCATTCGAGATTGGCATGAAGCGACATGATCTGCTTGTTGCCCGACTCGACATTCATTTCCCGGAGCATCAGTATGATCATGGCATCGCCCAGGACAAGGACGCTCTGTTCGAAAGTGCTGCCTCCGGGCTGCACGCTCCCGGTCTCTTTCTCTGACCGGGATGTTTTGTTTTCCGGCGCCGGAATCGTTACGGTCAGATCGGCGATTTTCCCGATCGATGAGTCGGGATGAATGGTGATCAGTGCCAGGCGGGCACCTTGTTTTTTTGCTTTTTCGGCAACGACTTTAAGTGTTCCCGTCTCACCGCTCCCGCTGGCTATGATCAAAAGGTCCCGGTCGGTGATCGCCGGAGTCACGGTCTCGCCGACTACGTATACGGTCAGTCCCAGGTGCATCAGACGCATGGCGAAGCCGCGGATCATTAAAAGGGAGCGCCCGGCTCCGGCGGTAAAGATCCGGTCGGCGCTTCGGATGGCATCGATCAGTGCGTCTGTCTGGGCCGGATCGACCTTTGAGAGCTTATCCTTCACTTCTTCGAGTATCCGGGCGGCGATCTGTGCTGCATTAGCTTTTTCTGTCATCTTATTTTTCCTCCATCAATGCGATCTTCGCTTTCATTTCAATGACGGCGCTGCGTACGTCAGGCGCATTATAGAGTGCTCCGCCGGCGATGATGATCCCGGGGCGGAGCGCCGCATAATCGGATACGGTCGAAAGCTTCACACCGCCGGCAACAGCGCACATATCGGCGGGGATGACTTCCAGCAGCTGCTTGAGGTCTCCGTAGGGAGTCCTTCCGGTCTTCTGCACATCGAACGCGGTGTGCACCGCAATATAGTCCGCCCCCATTTCTTTAAGTTCGACGGCTCTGGTCCTGATGTCCGTGATGCTGAGCAGGTCTGCCATCACTTTGCGGCCGGCGGCGTGGGCGGTATCGATCACATCCTGGATCGTCTGATCAGCCGCGATCGCGAGCACGGTGATGATATCGGCTCCCGCATCCACCGCATACCGGCATTCGAGTGCGCCGCCGTCCGCGATCTTGCTGTCGGAGAGGACGGTCAGGCCCGGGTATTTTTCCTTGATCATGCTAACTGCTGTCTGGCCTTCTTTGATGACCATCGGGGTCCCGACTTCCACGATATCGATCACATCGGCGATCGGATCTACGATATCAAATATATTCAAACTGCTGGCGTTGTCTATGGCGATCTGAAGCTTCATTATTCCTCCTGTTAATACGTGCTGTTTATGGCTGTACAAGGCATTCTTGGCGAACCAGCATCTGCATGATCCTGTCCGTGTATGCGTCCGGGTGCGCCAGAAAATCAAATGCCTCCGGGTTTTGGCAGAAACTCTTATAGACCGGCAGTCCCTCACGGATTCCGAATGCGGGCTCATCTTTTACGGCTGCGAACCGGACTTCGGGAAGGTGTTTATAACGCTCGTTGCGGCGGAAGGTTATCCCTTCCGGAGTGCGGCAGATATATACGCCCATGCCGCGGCAGTACCTTACGGGATCGTAATGGATGGGGCAGGGTACATAGGCCAGGTTGGAAAACACCAGGGGGCCGTCCCCGATATTGACGGAGCAGTGTCCGTATCCGGGAGGAACCAGCAGTGTTCGTCCTTCGGGCACCGTCACCAGGATCAGGTCATCCACCCTGACTTTTTCCGGGTCTGTATCATCGAAATTCATCGATTTTTGAAGTACGTAGAGCGCTGTCCCTTTAAGGACCTCGTAAACCTCTGCGTAGGTAGTTGTCTTTTCCGGTATCCAGCCGTGATAGTGGCCGGAAGTCTTTTTGCATTCCCCGCCGATCAGGCCGGGCATTATGATGGTGATATCATACCGGTACTGATATCTCTCAAGGAGCGGCCGATCCTGCGGAAATGCGATATCACGGTAAACGTCGTAGAACGGTTCACCGGCCTGTTTTTCGAGACCGCTCTCATCCATGAGCAGGCCTTTCATCGCACCGGCCGTTTTTCTGGAGTAACCGCCCATCTGCAGTGCGCCGCCGGGGGTCATGATGTGGGAAGAAACGTCCATATATAGCGGAAGACCGCTGCTTTTCAGTTCGATCATAGTTTTTCGGGTCCCCTCTCATCGGAATTCAGGATGCATTTTCAGTATACTCTTTGAAGACTTCTTTTGACAACCGGTTATGCAGATTCGTGACTTCGGCCGCCGTATCTGGTATGATGTGAGCTGGCGGGTTTTTATATCCGGGGAAAGGAGTGGTCTTCGTCATATGAATAAGTACGCTGCAGCTGTGTTGAGCGGAGGCTTTTGCTGGGGCTTTATGGGCTTTTTTACAAGGCACCTGGCAAAATACGGAATCGGTCCGAACGAAGCGATCGTAGTGCGCTGCGGGGTCGCGGCTGTTTGTTTCGGGCTGCTGATCCTGTTTAAAGATCCAGCCGGTTTTAAGGTGAAAATAAAGGACTTTTGGTGTTTTGCGGGCACCGGATTGCTGAGCCTGCTCTTTTTTACATTCTGTTATTTCCATGCGATCAGCATGATGAGTCTTTCGGCCGCTGCGATCCTGCTGTATACGGCTCCGGCCATCGTCATGCTGCTCTCGGCATTTCTTTTCAATGAAAAAGTGACGAAGATCAAGGCGGCAGCTCTGGTGCTGGCCTTTGCCGGGTGCTGCCTGGTCTCCGGAGTGGGATCGGATACCATGATCACGGCAAAAGGGCTGCTGTTCGGACTCGGAGCGGGATTCGGATACGCTCTGTATACGATCTTTTCACGATATGCGCTTCAACGCGGATACAGCAGTTATACCATCAATTTCTATTCCTGCCTTCTGGCGGCGCTGGGAGCATTGGTGATCTGGCAGCCGGCAGGTCTGGCTTATAAGATGACGTCTTCCGGCCCGGCATTCTGGTGGTGCATCGCGACCGGAGTGATCAGCTG
Source organism: Porcincola sp. (assembly GCA_045118075.1). Classification (GTDB taxonomy): domain Bacteria; phylum Bacillota; class Clostridia; order Lachnospirales; family Lachnospiraceae; genus Merdiplasma. Next base: position 4,820 of record JBGUOI010000145.1, read on the forward strand.
CTTCGTGCCGTACCTGCTCTACACTTACGGCCTGACCGGCCTTGAAAACGGGAGAGCTTCGATCCTGGCTTCTGTCGAACCGGTCGTCGCTTCCCTGATTGGGGTGTTTATCTATCATGAGAAGATGACACTGCCTTCGGGGATCGGCGTGCTGCTGGTCCTGTCGGCCATACTGCTGCTGAACAAAAAGCAGTCGTATTGACTGTACCGGAAGGTTTATATTAGAATCAGTTGAAATAATCGAACATCACTTGGACTGAACAGGAAGGAGAGGGTACTCATGCGCGGGAAAAGACAACATGGCCGGTTTGCTTTTCCGGGAATTTTGAGAAGAATGCTTTTTTTATGGCTGTGTATTCTCACGGCCGCGGTGATGGCCGGGTGCGGTAAAAAGGACAGCGCCATACCCGATCCGGAGAGCACGGAGGCGAATTCATCGGGGCTTGTGATCGGTTTTTCCCAGCTCGGAAGCGAGAGCGCATGGAGGCTCGGGAATACGGCGAGCATGGAGAAAGCTGCCGAGGAGCACGGGTTCAGCCTTGTGGTGGATAACGGGATGCAGAAGCAGGAGAACCAGATCGCGGCGATCCGCTCGTTTATTGCCTACCGGGTCGACGTGATCGTGTTTGCCCCGATCGTCGAGGATGGATGGGCCAATGTCCTGCTGGAGGCGAAAGAAGCCGGCATCCCGGTGATCATGATGGACCGCGTCATCAATGTCCGGGATTCGGATCTGTATACGGCTTATATCGGGCCAGATCACTACCAGGAAGGCGTGAATGCCGCGAAGTTCCTGCAGAAAAAAGCACAGGAGATGGAGCCGGGCGAAGACGGAAAGATCAGGATCGCAGAGCTGTCCGGTACGGAGGGCTCCAGTCCGATGATCAGCCGCTACAAGGGCTTCCACGACCTGATCGACCGGGATGAGAGATTTGAGGTCCTTGAGACGGTCTCCGGAGATTTTCTGCGTTCAAAAGGCAGAGAGTGCATGCAGACCCTGCTCGAGAAGTATCCGGATCAGATCGATGTGCTGTATTCCCACAATGATGCCATGACGCTCGGCGCCATCGAGGTGCTCGAGGAAAACGGGATCAAGCCGGGAGAGGACATTGTGATCATCTCCGTGGACGGAGAGCAGGCGGCTGTCGATCTTCTGAAAGAAGGGAAGATCAACTGTGTGGTAGAATGTTCGCCGATGCTCGGGGAAGCAGTCATGGACCTGGCGGAGCGCATCGTCTCGGGAAAGGACTATCCGCGCATCAGCCGGCCGGAGGAGACCTGTTTTACGGAATATGATGATCTGAGCGGCCTGGGACCGAGAGGTTACTGAGCGCAGGTGCGCCGCAGGGCGCGGGGGAGCGGTATGTCAAAAGAATCCAACAGACAACCATATAAGCGGGGAAAGAGCCTGTCCGGACAGCTGCGCTTCTTTACCCGGCTGATCATGATCATCCTGCTGATCCCTGCGGTGACGAGCCTGCTGGTCACCGCCCTGTACGCGGTGTCCTTCCAGCAGTCTGTCTCTCTGATGGGTTCGGTGGCAGCGCTGCGTCCGGTCGTGGAGGAGGAGATCCCGGAACAGCTGTGGTCTGTGATCGCCGGTCGGAGCAGCTTTAAGGACAGCGGTGTCAATGAGACTATTCAGATGGTGGATAATGAGCTCGACGGGTTCCTCAAACAGATGCCCGAGGATGCCGGATCGCGCATTACCGTCGCCCGGCGGACCATGGATACGCTGGCTACCTATGCCGCCCAGATCGAGCAGGAGATGTCAGATGAAAAGGTCCCGGTGACCAAAAGCGAGAAGACACTTGAAGAGGTGCGTTCCGTCGCCAACCTGGTCGGCAATATGCTGGAGACGTTTATTGAGGATGAAGCGCTGCAGGTCGACCGGAAGAACAAGGTCTTCCAGCGGACCGTGCGCTATGTTGTGGGTGTGAGCATCCTGCTTATTCTCGGATCCTTGCTGGTGACTGCCTGGGCAGGCCGCAGGCAGACTCATTCCGTACGCAGCGCCATCGGCTATCTGGAACAGTTTACGAAGGAGCTCGCGGGCGGGAACCTGCAGGCGCGTGTTGAGACGATCCCCGTGGAGGAACTTTCCGGCCTGACAAGGGACGTCAATACAATGGCCGAGCAGCTCGGAGACCTGATGGATCAGAACCGTCAGGAACAGGAGAACCTTAAAAAAGCGGAGCTGCGTACTCTGCAGGCACAGATCAATCCGCATTTCCTATATAATACGCTCGATACGATCGTCTGGCAGGCGCAGTCCGGAAAGAATGAGGAAGTTGTAGCCCTGACCAAATCTCTGAGCGATTTCTTCCGCAGTTCGCTTTCTTCCGGTGAGGACTGGGTAACGGTGGAACAGGAGCTTCGCCACCTGATCGGATACCTGTCCATCCAGAAGACGCGCTATCGTGATATCCTGAATTATGAGGTGGAAGCGGATCCGGCCATGAACAGCCATATGATTCTGAAGCTTCTGCTGCAGCCCCTGGTGGAGAATGCGCTCTACCACGGCATCAAATACCGCCGGGGCGGAGGTATGATCCGTGTTCGCGGCTATATGGAAGAGGAGATGCTGTGCTTTGAGGTGCACGATACGGGCGGCGGTATGACACCCGAGCGGCTTGAGGAAGTGCGCGAGGCGATGCGCCTGGGGCGTCAGATGAAGCGCGGCCCCAATGAGCCGGAGCCGGGCGGCGGGTTCGGACTCTACAATGTAGACCAGAGGATCCGCCTGTACTATAATCTGGATCATGGACTTGACATAGAGAGCGGACCGGAAGGGACCACCGTCTCGTTCAAGGTGCCGGCGTATGTGCCCGGCGAACAATAAGGATAAGGACGAACATCATGCTGCTGAAAGTATTTCTTGTTGACGATGAGATCGCAACGCGCGAGGGGATACGGTCTTCCTTCCCGTGGGATGACGAAAACTTCACCCTTGTCGGTGAGGCCCCTGACGGTGAGATCGCGCTGCCGATGATCGCGGATGAAAAACCGGATGTCGTGGTAACGGACATCCGCATGCCGTTCATGGACGGACTTGCTCTAAGCCGTGCCCTTAAAAGGAGCATGCCGTGGATCCATATCGTGATCCTGTCCGGATACAGCGATTTTGATTATGCCAAGCAGGCCATCTCGCTGGGAGTGGAAGAATATCTTCTCAAACCGGTCACCGTTGAGGAACTTCGGGCGGTCCTGGAACGGATCCGCAGGAAGGCGCAGGAGGAGAAGGAAAGCCGCGCGCAGGAATTGCTGATTCGGGAACGCATGGCGTCCGGTATCAGTTTTGTCCAGGACAAGCTTTTAGGATCGCTGCTTTCTGCTCCCATCGATGAGAACGGCGCAGCCCGCATGCGCGCCCAGATGGAGAACCTGGGTATCCATGTGACGGCTCCGTATTACAACATCCTGGACATCCGCTTCGACTACGGACAGGACGGAGCTGACCGGGAACGCGGCATCAGCCTGCTGCAGCCTCTCGCGGATGTAAGCGGCGGGGGAATATTGCTGAGCACGGCTCCCCACGGCGCCTTCGCTCTGGTCATGGACAACAGCCGCGATGAGCTCGAAGAACGCTGCTACGGCTATGCCTCTTCTGTGGTCTATACATTGGAACAGGATGGGGCACAGGATGTGCTCGTGTGCATCGGCGAGGCGTGCAGCAGGCTGGAGGAGGTCTACGAATCGATGCGTTCAGCCCGTCATGTGCGCCATATCCTTGACGCAAAGGAGGAAGGCGGACGAAGGAAGATCGTCGGCGTACAGGAAACGGAAGATACGCCGCTTGCTCTTTCCGATCTGGAGATCCAGCCGCTGTATGAGCAGCTGCAGTATATCAAGCCCGAAGACTTTAACGAAGTGTTCACGGCTTACATCCGCTCCCTTCAGGAAGCGGATCTGCATACCGGTGTCTCGGAGGACTATCTGAGGATGGAAGCGGTGCTGACTGCATCGCGGATCGTTCGGGAAGCCGGCGGGGATCCGGCTCAGGTGCTCAACCTGAAGGATTATGAGACCGCCATGCAGCGGGGGGCATTATCGTCCGTCCCGGAAGCGGTGGAGCGCCTGCTTCGGAAAGCGCTCTCTTACAGGGATCACGCTTCTCCGGTCCACGGGAACCGGGCGGTCTTAAGCGCCAGGCAGTATCTTTCCCAGAATTTTACAAATCCCAATCTGATGCTGCAGGATGCCGCGAAAGCGGCCGGCATGTCCAACAGCCGTTTCTCCACGGTGTTTGCGCAGGAGATGGGAGTAACGTTCACAGAGTATCTGACCGGCCTGCGAATGGGAAAAGCAAAAGAGCTTTTACGGGCTACCCAGCTCCGGTCTTCTGAGATCAGCTTTGCGGTCGGCTACAGTGACCGGCATTATTTCAGTTATCTTTTTAAAAAGAATACGGGAATGACGCCCAGTGAGTTCAGGGAAAAATATTCAACTGAATCCGAATGAGAATCAACCAAAACACACCCCGCCGAAAGGCAGAGGGTGTGTTTTTTTAACCAAGACAAAAAGAGATTCCATTGATTCTTTTGTGCACATATCATAGGATTGAATTATCTGAAAAGCTGCGTGGGGCAGCATGATTAACAAAGGAGGGTAACAAATGAAAAAGAAAGTTTTGGGTGTTGTTTTAACAGCTGCAATGTGCATGGCACTGGCCGCTCCGGCTCTGGCTGATGTTCAGGTCGCATTCTCCCAGATCGGTCAGGAATCTGACTGGCGTACAGCCAACACAGACTCCATCAACGGAACGATCGAAGCTCATGAAGGCTGGGAGCTCATCTATGATGATGCACAGCAGAAACAGGAAAACCAGATCAAAGCTCTTCGTAACTTCATCACTCAGGACGTTGACTACATCCTGTTCACCGGCGTTGTTTCCACCGGTTGGGAAGAAGTTCTCGCAGAAGTAAATGAAGCTGAGATCCCCCTGATCCTCATTGACCGTCTTCCGGACTGCATCGATGACATCGACTATGTTGCCGCTTTCGGTGGTGACTTCGTAGAAGAGGGTCGTCGTCAGGTAGCATGGGCCGGCGAATATCTCAAGAGCGTTGGCCGCGACAGCGAAGATGTTAACGTAGTTATCATGGAAGGCACCACCGGCGCATCCGCACAGACCGGACGTACCGAGGGCAACCTGGCTGCTATGGAAGAGTATCCGTTCCTGAAACTCGTCGGACAGCAGACCGGTAACTTCACCCGTGCTGAGGGCCAGGCCGTTATGGAGAGCTGGCTGAAATCCATCGACAAGATCGATGTCCTGATCGCTCAGAACGACGATATGGCTCTTGGCGCAATCGATGCTATCAAGGCTGCAGGCCTTGTTCCCGGCAAAGACATCATCATCGTTGGCTGCGACTCTGTTAAGGCTGCTTTCGAAGCAATCGTAGCAGGCGAAATGAATGCTACCATCGAGTGCACACCTCTGTACGGCCCGTTCGTAGAGCAGACCATCGAAGCTCTTGAAGCCGGCGAAGAGATGAGCAAAGAAGTCATCCATCCTGAAGAGGGTGTCTATGACATGGAAGGCGGCATCGACCTTGGCACAGTTACCTCTGTTGCTGCAGCAGACGTAATCGACGAGCGCGTATATTAATTTGATCCTTATACTTAATTCTTATACTCGGAAATATTGAAATTGAAGAGTTGCTGAATAAGTGAGTACAACAGGGCGGTGACTTTCACCACCCTGTTTTCAAGTGAAAGAAATGCATTCGGGAATGCGGCAGGCCATTTTAGCGGCTCCGTTTCCTGGCTTTCTTTGCAAGGAGGTAGAAACTTGCCGGAAGATATTATTCTTGAGATGAAAGAAATTGAAATACAGTTTCCCGGCGTCAAAGCTCTGGATAAGGTCAATTTCACTCTGCGCAGAGGCGAGGTGCACTCCCTGCTGGGAGAAAACGGAGCGGGGAAATCTACGCTGATCAAGTGCCTGACCGGTGTAAATCATAAGGACGCTGGGAAGATCCTGCTCGACGGGCAGGAGATCAACCCGACCAGTCCGCAGCAGGCTATGGACATGGGTATCTCGACGGTGTTCCAGGAGATCAACCTTTGTACGAACCTGACGGTCGCGGAAAATATATTCATCGGACGCCAGCCCATGAAACGCGGCGGAATCGACTGGAAGACGATCAACCGCCGGGCGGAAGAACTCATGGAGCGGTTCCATCTGGATATCGATGTGACCCGGCCGCTGTCTTTCTATTCCACCGCTGTACAGCAGATGGTATCGATCGCACGTGCCGTTGACGTTAAGGCCAAGATCCTGATCCTGGATGAGCCCACTTCCTCGCTGGACGACAACGAGGTCAAGCTTCTGTTCGAGGTCATGAGAGATTTGAGATCAGAAGGCATGGGCATTATCTTTATCACGCATTTCCTGGATCAGGTTTATGAGATCTCAGACCGTATGACGATCCTTCGAAACGGCCATCTGGTCGGCTCTTACGGGATCAATGAACTGAACAAGGTCCAGCTGGTCACGGAGATGATCGGTAAGGATATCGATGTGATCTTCAACCTCAAGCGCGCTGATGTGAAACCGGATGCGCCGTACATGCTCGAGGCTGAACATATCGGTGTCCCGGGCAAGGTGAAGGATATCAGCGTAAGCCTGAAAGAAGGAGAACTTCTCGGATTTGCCGGTCTGCTCGGCAGCGGACGTACCGAGACAGCTGAGATGCTGTTCGGCGCGGATAAGACGGCGCAGGGCAGCATAAAGAAGAAAGGGTCGGAGATCAACCTTAAGAATCCGCATTCGGCGATCATGGAAAAGATCGCATTCTGCCCCGAAGACCGTAAAGTCGACGGCATCATCGGCGACCTGTCCATCCGTGAGAATATCATGTTGGCGGTACAGGCACGCAGAGGCTTTTTGCATCCCATGTCAAGAGCGGAGCAGGATAAGCTGGCAGAAAAATATATCAAGGCACTCGGGATCGCAACACCGGATGCCGAGAAGAAGATCAGTGAACTGTCCGGCGGCAACCAGCAGAAGGTTATCCTGGCCAGATGGATGGCTACGGATCCGGATGTCCTGATCCTGGATGAGCCTACCCGAGGCATCGACGTCGGCGCGAAAGCAGAGATCCAGCGACTGATGCTGGAGATGTGCAAAGACGGCGTGTCCGTCATCTTTATCAGCTCTGAGCTGGATGAGATCATCCGCTGCTCCAACAGGATCGTCGTCATGCGCGACCGCCAGAAGGTGGCCGAGGTTGACGGAGCGACCTGTACGCAGCAGGATATCCTGAACATTATTGCTGAAGGAGCCGCAGCCGGGAAGGCACAGGAGGGCAGCGTATGAAAAAGAAATCATTTGATCTGTCTGCCATCACGCGGTCCAAGATCACGTGGGCAGTCGTGGCAGAGATCCTTATCCTGCTGGTCTGCTTTATTATCCGGCCGGACTTCTTCTCTATCAGTATCCAGCCGTCGACGGGTGTCCTGTACGGAAGCCTGATCGACATCGTGAACCGCTCGGCAGAGATCTCCATCATCGCGATGGGCATGACCCTCGCCATTGCCCTGGGCGGCACCGACCTGTCAGTCGGCGCTCTGGTGGCCGTGTCGGGTGCCATGGCACTGAAGCTGATGCGCTGGGACGTTTTGGAATATGTTACACCCGGTGATTACACCGTTAAGCCGTTCTGGATGGTCATCGTATTCCCGCTGGTCACCTGTACGCTGATGGGCCTGTTCAACGGCTTCCTGATCGCAAAGGGCGGCATGCAGCCGTTCATCGCGACCCTGATCCTGATGGTCAGCGGACGCGGTGTTGCTCAGATCCTGACGAACGGCAAGCAGTTCACCACCATGTATTCTCCTTTCCGCGTGATCGGACAGGGCAATCTGGGACCGATACCGATGCCGATCATAATTATGGCGGTCGTATGCATCTGTATGGGCCTGTTCGTGCGAAAGACCGCTTTCGGCACCTTTGTTGAGTCGGTCGGCGTGAACAGGAGCGCCAGCCGCCTCTCGGGCATCAGTTCGGACGCAGTCATCATGATCGTTTACTCGATCACGGGCTTCCTGTCCGGTATCGCGGGACTGATCTACTCGAGCCGCATCATGTCGAACGACTCGAACAACGCCGGCATCAACTATGAGATGGACGCGATCCTTGCGGTCGTTATCGGCGGAACTGCCATGACAGGCGGTAAATTCAGCCTGGTGGGAACCCTGATCGGATCGATCATCATCCGCACCATCGTCACTTTCGTCTACTACTTCGGAATCGTTGCTGAAGCGACGATGGCATTCAAGGCCCTGATCATCGCGGTCGTCATCATCCTTCAGAGCGAACCGGTGCGTGAATACTTCGCACGCCGTTCCGATCGTCGTTTACGCCTGAAACAGGGTTGAGGAAAGGAGGCACGCATTCATGGAAAAGACTTTAAGAAAGCGGCAGAGCCTTCTCTCCCGCATCATGAATCCGAAATACATCATGGTCTATGCGACCATTGGAATCTTCCTGATCATCTATATCTTCGGCGCGGTCAACTATGCGGATAAAGGCTTCCTGACCCTGCGTACGCTGGTCATCAGTATGTTCACGGAGAATGCCTACTACGGCATCAGTGCGGTAGGTATGACCATGGTCCTGATCACAGGCGGCATCGACCTTTCCGTCGGCGCGGTCTCCTCACTGACCGGTATGCTGATTGCCTACGGTGTTGCCCGCATGAACCTGCACCCGCTGGTCTGCCTGGCATTTGCCATGGTGATCGGTGTCGGTCTCGGTGCCCTGATGGGCGCAGCTATCCATTACCTGAACGTGCCGCCGTTTATTATGACACTGACCGGCATGTTCCTGACCCGCGGTATCTGCTCGCTGATCAGCCGTGAATCCATCGAGATCCACAACGACCTGATCGACGCGCTGGCCGGCTTCAAGATCTATATCAAGTGGTGGAATGAGGAAGGAGAGTGGGCAAAGATCAAGCCCATATGTTACATCAACTTCAACCTGCTGCTGTTCCTGATCATGATCATTATCGGAACCATCCTCCTGCAGCGCACCCGTTTCGGACGCAATGTGTACGCGATCGGAGGAAACGAGCAGTCCGCGAAGCTGATGGGACTTCCCGTAGCCCGCACCAAGATCATCGTTTATGCATTCAACGGCTTCTGCTCGGTCCTGGCCGGCTTTGCCTATGTGCTCTACGTCAAGAGCGGCTGGAACCTGGCTCTCTCCGGCGGCGAACTGGAGGTCATCACCTGCGCCGTCATCGGAGGCACGCTGATGACCGGCGGTGTCGGATACATGATCGGTACCCTGTTCGGTGTGCTGCTTAAATCCGCGATCCCCGCGATCATCACCTTCAACGGCAATCTGCTGTCGTGGTGGGGCAAGATCGCAACCGGCGCACTGCTGCTGCTGTTCATCTTCATACAGCGCATGGTGGTGCTTTATTCCGACCGGAAGAAACAAGAGTAAATTTGAAAGTGAAGAAAGAAGCTGCCGCACCGGAACGGTGCGGCGGTTTTTTTGGCGGGCAGCAGGCGGGTGGGTCCAGCCCGGTGGGTCTAACTTGCTAAAAAATGGGGCCGCAGGCCCCAATTTCGCAGGCGTTAGGCCCCAGGGCAAGTCAGTGCTTACGCCGTTGGGGTCCAACTTGCTGAATTTTTGGCCGCAGGCCCCCAATTTCGCAGGCGTTAGGCCCCAGGGCAAGTCAGCGCTTACGCCGTTGGGGTCTAACTTGCTAAAAAAGGAGCCTCAAGCCCCAATTTCGCAGGCGTTAGGCCCCAGGGCAAGTCAGTGCTTACGCCGTTGGGG
>JBGUOI010000146.1:0-5722 GCA_045118075.1 Porcincola sp.
GTAGTACAGATGTAGCCGATATCCTCCTCAAATCCTTTCGAGCGGGCCAGATAGGCATTGTGTCTGCGGACCAGCCAATCATAAGGATCCCCTTCGATCTTCGGGATCTTCCACTTTCTGTGGCGAAGTTCTTCATCAAAGATCTCCTGGAGATCCAGCTCATAAACGATATGGTGCGGACTGTCGTAGTTAAATTCCGGGTTGTGCGGCCGGGTAAAAGAATCCGTAATATAGTGAAACACTTTTCCTGCATGGAACCACCACAGCGGCGTATGAGTACAGGGTGCGCCCAGGAATCTGCGGATCATATGGCGTCTGGCTTTAAAACTGTGCCCACGGGAAAAATAAGTCGACCTGGGACCCAGATAGGAGAAACGGTTATAGTCAGGCTCGATGTTGCCGATCAGGAATAAAAGTGTATTTATTTTTCCCGTCGTCCCGTCACCGATCAGGTGAGATGCCAGGAGATAATGGTCCTCAGTTCGCATATGATCTCCTCCTTTCGAAAACCTTCTGTAAAATATAACAAAAAAAGCCCTTGTACTCAAGAGGATGCAAAAAGGCCTTCAAACTGTATGGTTTTTTCGCAAAAAGATTAAATATTTGGAATATAGTGCAATTAGATTGACAATTATTTCGTCAAGCATTTCCGGTAAAAACCGATCAAAAAAAAGACTTTGATCATTTTTCACAAAACGATTGTTCTTTTTCTCCGTTCACGTCAAAATCACCCCAAAAAGGCCGGAAATTGTGGATAATGGGGATAACTCGGGGTATAACTCCTTATTTCAATGCCAAATCATGCCCTTCACAAATGTGGATAACTCGGTTTGGGCCTCCCGGACCCCGATCACTTCCGGGTGAGTGATGCCCCGAAATAGATTTTTCACTTTGTGAACTTTTTTACTTGACAGGAAAAAAAGAAGCCCCCCACCGCAATGTCTCATATTATTCGTCAGATTATGATGCAAATTATCAGACCGCTCTTCCGGTCGTCCTCTGCTTCCCCCACCAGCCCGAGACTGGCTTTCCGAACCTGATTATGATACACTGACTGCGCAGCGGCACCTCAGACTGCCGCGAATAATTCTTACAGGAGGAAATACTAAATGAAAAAGAAATTGATCGCTGTACTGGCCACAGGCGTAATGCTGACCAATATATTTGCTGCAGCTCCTGCTGTTATGGCACAGGAAACCGGATCGTCCGAAGACGGCCTCGATCTTGGCAGCCTGATCGGCAATCTTGTCCAGGAACTTTCTGAAGACCCCGAAGTATCCGAGCTAATCAACTCAGCGGCGCAGCAGCTTGAAAATATCGACGTAAGCAGCCTGACAGCCGAGGACGGGCCTTTAGCCGGACTCCTTAACGGGGACATTGATCTTAATTCCCTGCTCTCCGAGGACGGCCCCCTGGCTGAACTCCTTGGTGAGAATGTCGATCTTGAATCTCTGTTTGCCGAAGACGGACCTCTGGCCGGTATGCTCAGTGAAGTGCAGAACGAGGACGGTTCCATTGACTATCAAAAAGCTCTGAACCTGTTATACAGCATGTTTGCCGCAGATTTTTCCGGTCAGGGACAGAACGCGGATCCTTCCGTTGTGATGGATGACTATATGAATATCCTGATCGAAAGATTTGGTGAGGGCGATGTCAGCCTTCCCGTTAAAAACATTGTCGCCGGCGGCGCCGACGAAAACGGATACTTCACCATGCTCGGTGACTTCTGGGTATACAACTATGCCAATGAAGACGGACAGCTTAAATTCCTCTCCTGCGCACAGCAGCCGGCTCTGCTTACCGCTGTTCCCACGGACGACGGATCCTTCCAGCTCGAATATGACGAAGCTGCGGACGGAGAAGGCTATGATCAGGAGATCGCACGCCTTTGCGAAGAAGGAACAGACATGACAGCGGAGGAATTTTTCAATGCCACCGACGAAGAGACCCGCGACCTGATCCTCTTCAACAGCTTTGTTCAATATGCGGGTGAAAATCCCGAGATCACCGCATTTGAATATAACGGTCAAATGTACACTGTCGAAGAAGCACAGGATTACATCAACGCCTGCTATGAAGCCATCTGGGCGGCATTTGAAAATGATACCGAAGGTGTGACCGAATAATAACCTTTTGGTTCCGGAAAAAAAGATGACGGGGAATTAAATCCCTGTCATCTTTTTTATTTACTGCTTAATGCCTTTGCATAATGGTTGTCCGCCGCAGCGACTGCAAAATTGACCATCTTTGCTCCCGTATAAACGGAATAATGCAGTCCGTCGCCTTTTCTGGTCTCCGGATCCATGGAGCTCCAGCCGGTCTTTAACAGATAAGAGAATGTATCGATATAAGTGTAGGCACTTCCGGCGCCGGAGCGAAGCTTTTTATTGAAAGCCATGATCTTGGGCATGGTTCTTGTATTAATTCCCCCGCCCGTTGTCTTCAGCCAGTATTCACAGCGGCCTCTGTGGAACGGGTTCACGCTCATGACATACAGGTCACAGCGGTATTTTTTCAGAACAGCCGCGATTCTCTTATAAAACAGAATATACCGGTCAATGTTCTCCAGGTCGTTGACCCCGAACTCGGAGATCACCGCAGATCTGCCTTTCAATATTCCGGCCGCTTTCCTGTCCTTCAGGTATCCCAAAATCCTAAGCCAGGCGCCGCCTCTTCGTGTCGGGTCCAGACCGATCAGCCACCGGTAGCCCGATCCGGCGCTGGCCACAAAGGTCACCTTTTTCGGCGTCGTACCGAACTGCCTCTTCGCAAACGCGAGTCTCGAATCCCCCATTAAATAAATCCGTTCATATCTCCTGGGGCTTTTCAGCATAGAGGCAGAGAACGCCGGTTCCTTCTTTCTCTCGGAGATCACCATGTAGTAGACACTGCTTGATGTGGGTATTTTAGCATCTTCCACATACAGCGGATTGCAGGTCTTATTCTTTTTTATATCCCATCCGATCAGCGTTTTTCCGCTGCCCAGATCAGGAGACGGAAAACGCACCGAAGCCGTTCTTTCCAGTGTCTGATACAGAGTTCCGTTGCTGAAATACAGGTAGATCAGGTCGTCTCGGACCTTTCTTTTTTGGTAGACGGCGTAATAAGTGATGTTGTCCGCGGCGCGGATCTTCTTTCCGGCCTCGAAGATCTTTTCGCTGCTGCCCTTCTCGCGGGACCAGCCCAAAAACTTCAGATCATCGTAGTTTTCCAGTTCCGGAAGCTTGTACAGAGTAGTCGCCGGCACCACTTTTTTCAGTGATTTGTACGCGTCTCCGCTCTGCCGGCGGTAAGTGATCGTGCACTTATAAGTCCTGATCAGGGAAAAATTGGCTTTTCCGGTGATCTTGATGATCGATCCCTCAGCCTCACGGATGACTTTTCCGTCCATCTTCCCTTCCCACAGGTAACTGCCGTCACCGTGGATAACAGGAAGCTGCAGCTTATCTCCCGGCTCGACCTGCGCATTCCATTTTGAATAAGAATTTTTAAAAGTACCGTTTGAAGCAGTCTGTCCGAAACGGATATTCACTAAAGTCACTTCTCCGGCCAAAGCACAGATGCTGAAAAGACAGACGAATACAAACGCCATGACAAGCGTTCTTAGCTTTCCTGAGCTCATCCGCATCCCCTCCTTCCGGTTTATCGAAGCATATGATAGCACAACACGACATGAAGTACAATGTACGAAATCCGTTCGCTCTGCCTATGAAATCATCTATTTTTTTGTTTTCTCTTATAACAAAATGATCCAGATGATCTTCCATACGATATGAGCCCCTGCGTGTGCCATTATGGAATACTGAATGCCGTATCTGCGATACAGGTGTCCGAAGACCAGGCCGCCGGCACCGTTCAGCAAAAAGCATCGCGCCAGAATCATCGGCGTTATTTCGCCAAACATCTGCATTGTACCCGGCAGATGACCTGCCGCAAAGAGAAGCGCTGCAATGATATTGGCTGCAATAATGACGCCCGCGGGGGGATCTGCCTTTCTGCGGAAGAAAAGCTTCCATGCAAGAAAGGCGATGAGCGACATCATAAACAGTCTCAGCAAGACCTCTTCGATCACGCCTCCGTAAAGCACCGAGGCCATCCAGTACGCAAGTGACGGCTTGTCCCGATACAATGCCGCAACCTGAGGGATATGGTTTCTGTAATAAAACATATCCGTGCAAAGGATAAAACCGGTAAACAGCGTCATCCCGATCGTAACCAGTACCGGCCTTTTTTCAAATCTAAAAGGTTTCATGAGACCGGTCTTTTCGGAAAGAATATATCCGAAAAAACCGAATATCAACGCATATGCCAGAGTCTGCAAAGTGGTGCTCAGATAAAACAGTTTCGGATCGTTCCCGATCTGCGCCTGGATCTGACTCTTAACATCAGGCGCAATTTCAGCCCAGCTATAGACCCCCGTAAAATACCCGCCGGCAATTGCGATGGGAACAAGCGCCAGCACAAACAGCAGCGGCTTTTTGAATTTCTTAAGAAACGCCGTCATTTCTCATCACCTCCCCAGACTTCTACGCAGAAGCCTTTGTGACCGCAATGAGTGCAGGTAAGCTTACGTGTAGTAGGGGTATGATTTGCCCAGAATGCTTCTTTGAATTTGGGTTTGAACACCTCGTGGCATTCCGGACAGATGAATTTCACATGATTGAAGTAGTACCGGCTGACGATTGTTCCCCAGGCAGCAGCCACCATCACCCAGACGACAAACGGCCACCAAATGCCTTTGACGATCCAGAAAATGATGGAAAACCATTGCAGCGCCGTGACCGGGATTCCGGTCAGGATCATCATCAGGCGCATTCTTTTCAGTTTTTTCCTGCCCTTCATAAATACGGCTATGTCACCAAGGGATTCGAGAGAGAATACTTCTTTGCTTTTCAGTCCGTTTTTCAGCTCATGCAGCTTTTCCAGCTTTTCCTTTTTCTCCGAGATCTCATCTGAAAGAATCGATTCCTGCTGTTCGATCAGCAGTTCGATCACCTTCTCAGGATGCTCTTCTTTCAAAATCTGGGAAATGGCATCGATCGGGATGTCCATTTCCCGCAGAAAGCAGATGACCTTCAAACGTTTCAGATCATCTTCTGAATAAAGCCGCCTTCCGCCTTCGGAAAGTTCGCTGGGAATAAGAATACCTCTGGTATCATAATACTGAACCGTTCGGACTGTGACACCGCAAAGCTTTGCCATCTCTCCCGTTGTGTATTTTGACATAGCTTTCACCTCCTTACGCCGCGAATTTTACTTCATGACGCAGCGTAACAAGCAACTCCTGACGCAGGGGGATTTTTAAAAAATAGGGCATTTTTTAAAAAGACACCGTGGAGGTTTACTCCACAGTGCCTCATTGACTGATCTAACAGATCATCAGATCTTCCTGCGTTTCCGGATGACCAGTATCCCCGCGATAACGAGTGCGGAGGCTCCCAGGATGAGCAGCCAGGTACTGATCGGTGTATCATCACCGGTCTTTACCGCTGTCGTGGCTGCCGAGGGGGTGCTGCTTCCTCCGGATGAGCTGCCGCTATCCTTTTTCGTCCACTTCGCATACAGCGTGATATCCTCTGTGATCGCTGTATTGAAATCGAACGCGTTCGTGCATTCTTTCTCCTTATACCAGCCGCCGAAGGTATATCCGCTCTCGGTCGGGTCATTCGGCTTGATGGCCTTCATTCCCTCTTTCACGATCTGGGAAGCAGGGGCCGTTCCA
>JBGUOI010000147.1:0-2162 GCA_045118075.1 Porcincola sp.
TTTCCTTTTCATGCTCGCCATTCCTGTGCTCGAGCGCTGCACGCTCTTCAAGCGACAGACGGAATGACTGCAGACCGTTCATTTGGATGATCAGCTTTACCTGCGCCCATAGCTGCTTGGTGTCAAAACTTTCGAG
The DNA here is from genome assembly GCA_045118075.1 of Porcincola sp. GTDB lineage: Bacteria > Bacillota > Clostridia > Lachnospirales > Lachnospiraceae > Merdiplasma. The sequence goes on from JBGUOI010000147.1 coordinate 137, forward strand.
CTTGTCAAGATCGATCTCGCTGACCGGCACGGACCACCATCTTCGATTACCGGTAGGATCGACCAGATACCTGTTGTCGTTTACGGTGCCGATAAAAGCGGTACGGCGCAGGACCTTGACGGCGGACCTGGCATAGGGAAGACGGTACTCGTCCACTTCCTGTGTGATGAAGCGCTTCAGATCGGCGGCATCGGAACGCTTGATGGTTCCATCCAGTTCGCCGAGTTCGCAGATCCATGAACTAGTGGCCTGAATAATGGTATCCTTGTCGGAGGCATTGATGACAGCACCTTCCTTGAAAAAACCCATTGCCATCTTGCGCGCAAACATGGTCTTGCCGATTCCCTGGGGGCCGGTTAGGACAAGCGCACCGTCCGACCCGAAGGGGCTGTCCACGGAGTTATGCTGCAGCGCGAGGCACTGACAGAACCATTTGCGGATCAAGGTTCGGGAGAGATGATCGGCGGGATCAAGGTGAAGCATGGAGTAGATCTGTTCGAGCCTGTCCACACCGTCCCAGTCAATGCCCTGCAGGAGATCCAGAACGGGATTGTATTCATGCCGGCCTGCAATGACACCGAGGAGATCTTCGACCAGAGAACGGGTGCAGCGATACTCTGCCTTGACACGGTCATGAACCAAGATCCCTGCCTGCTCCGCCCGGAGTTCCGGAGAGTTAAGGTTGTTCGGATCAAGGCCGATGACTTCCACCGTATGGTTCAGCACGTTTCTCCGGACAGTGATCCCCTGGACTGCGAGGAAGGTTTCAAGCGCATCAAGGGTAAGCTCCGGCTTGGGCGCTTTTTTTGCCTGTTCGAAGGGCATCGGTTCGCGGCTGTGGTAAGTCTTATAAATCTGCCTGGCCGTTTCACCGTCGCCGCAATCGACGAGAAGCTGATACATGCCGGGGATGGTCTGCTGGGCTTTCGCACGACGCTGAATGAATTTGTGATAACGGGAGGCCGCTGTTCCGTCATCTTCACCGAGGCGTTTCAGCTCTCTCTCGCACTCATCAAAAGCGATTAGGAGTTCGGTGCGCTCGGAAACGGATGTGTCAGACTGCTCCTCCGGAGGCTCCTGAGCGAAAAATCGCAACGAGACGCGACCCGGGAGCCGGAACGGAGAGGACAAGAAAGAACGCGGAGGATGGGTGGCGCTGATGTCTGTCATGTGTGTGACATCCTTTCTGATAAGATGCAGCGCCAAAGGAAAAAGAGGACGCGGCAGCTCACGACAGGCGCATCCTCTCGTACACAGATCGACTATACCCATCACGAAGGAAATAATCAAAATTTTTCTGTAAAAGTCCAGAACCCTCTTGATTTTCTCCGCGGGATAGGGTATAATGATAGCGTCTTAGAAAGAGAATGCCGGCCAAAGCATTCCGCCCTTGCCGATCGTGCTGCGAACACGAGCGGCATTTCTTTTTGTCTTCGGGCTGGTGGTATTATAGCATGGAACGGCAACAAAGTCAAGAATATGAAGAAAAATAATGAAGAATGAGAAAAAGAGTTTTTTAGTGTGAGAGAATAAGCGGGAGAGCAAGATTCTACCGCGGGCCCAAATTTCGGCAATCCGCCTCCATTCCGCGGAATCTTGTTGGGGAGTGCCTTCCCCAAACCCAGTAAAAACAAATTGATGCGGATCAGTTTCTACTCGCAAAGCAGGACATCTTCGCGTTCTTTTGCGATAGCTTGCAGTTCATCCGTAAAGCCACTGATGCTGAACAGAATATAGTGTACCTTCCTATCATCACGGTTCCATGATACGGAAGGCGCTTTTTTTTCAAGCGCACGCAGAATGCCAGGACCGATAGGCTCGTTCCAGAATTTGCATTCGCCAAGGATCAGGTTGTGAGCATCGGGATCCAGAGCTGTGATATCGATCTCCGTGGAGTTGTCCCAGTATCGGCCGAGTTTTGAAAAGTGAAAATCCCATGCACCGGCTGTGTTCAGATCCCACATCTTCTCCTGGCAGACATTTTCATACACGAAGGATGTGTGTCCGCGGTGCAGCCCGTGACGAA
>JBGUOI010000148.1:0-6634 GCA_045118075.1 Porcincola sp.
ATTGACCCTTCTGTCAATAAAGACAGAAGAAGCCGGGTCAAGGTTACAGGTTCAGAAGAAAAAGTCAAAAAAAGACATCCGCTTAAGAGCGGATGTCCGTTTCGGTTTCTGTCTCCATCACATTTTCTGTTTCAGTCTCTGTCTCTGTTTCATATTCCCGGGCAGGTTCTTCATAATACAAAGCTTCTGCTGCCTCCTCCATGTCAGCGCCATTTCCCATCGCCGCATTCCCGGCAGCTTTTTCTGCTCCCGTATCCGCAAATTCCTGAACCCCTGCATCCGCGTATTCTTCTGCTTCCGCGGCTGCGTCCGCAAATTCTTCCGCTGCAGAGGACGGCGCCGTATTGCTTTTTCCGAGCCGGCGGCTGTTGAATGCCCCGATCCCGACTGCCAGAAGGAGACAGGCAGCAGCCGCTGCGGAAGCTGCCTTAAAGACCCTCCGCCTCCGGAATGGGACCGTCTTGGAACGATCAATGTCAGGCGCTGCTTCCAGGACGAACTCCGGGTTGATGTCAGTTAACGCTTTATTGAGCTCTTTTTCATTCATACGCTGACACCTTCCTTCTCCAACCGTTCCTTCAGCCTGTTTCTGAGCCTCATCAGAGTTACTTTCACATTGTTTTCAGACAGCCCGTACGCATCCGCGATCTCTTTGACCGGACTGCCGTACCAGTACCGTCTCACGAACAGGATCCTCTGCTCCTTCTTTAAATGAGACAGAAAATCATTGAGGATGGTTACAAGATGCTCGTGATCGATGAACTCGCCCACCTCATCTTTTCCGGAAACACATTCTGCCAGTTCATCAAGGCACAGAGCATATTCTCCTGAGCCGCGCTTTTTGGCACGGTTCTTCTCGAGCCGGTTTAATGCATTGTTGCGGGTGATCTTCCCGACAAAAGCCTTCAGTGAAAAAGGCCTGGCAGGGGGAATAGCGTTCCAGGTATCCAACCAGGTGTCATTGATGCACTCCTGTGAATCCTCGTGGTCGTTAAGGACATTCCAGGCGATCGTATAACAGTACCTGCCATATTTCTCCTCGGTCTTTCCGACCGCGCTCTGGTCTCTTTGGTTGTAAAGGCCGATGATCTCAATGTCGTTCATATTCCCCCCACATATCGCTTCAGGATACGTCTCACGGACGAAAGATAGGATCCGCCGAACGTATTCAGGTGGTTCAGCAGGTGATACAGGTTATACAGGTCTCTTCTGTCAGAATACCCATCCTGAAGACAGCCCGACTCTTCATACGCGCGGTAGAAAGCATGCGGGAAACCGCCGAACAGCTCTGTCATGGCGATATCTGCTTCCGGGTGTGCATAATAAACGGCCGGATCGATCAGCCAGCACCTTCCGTCATTCCCGGTGATCTTATTCCCGCCCCAGAGATCACCATGAATCAGGGATGGTTTTGCCGGCTCAACCAGGTATTCATCGAGACGGGAAAGCAGGTGATCGGCCCATTTACGATCCTCGCGGTCAAAGTAACCGGAAGCCGCATCAAACTGCGGCCTGAGCCGGCAGTCCCGCATGAATTCGATCCAACTTTTGTGCGGAGTATTGATCTGGTCCCGCTCCCCTATGAAATTATCGGAGGTAAATCCGAAGCCCATGCCCTCTTCAGCAGCTGCTTTGTGCATGGCTGCCAGCTGCGCGGCGAATGTCTCCCAGTAATCCCGGACCGGGGCCCCGCCGCTGATATATTCGAGCAGCAGAAAGCTTCCGCCCTTTTCCGATCCGACTCCCAGCACCCGCGGAGTCATCGGGCCGCCTGCCTGCCTGATCGCCGCAAGCCCCTGCGCTTCCGCCTTGAAATTCTTCAGGAAGGAGGCTGCATTGGATTTCATGAAAAGACGGGTCCCGTCATCGATCAACAATGCGGACGCAGTATTGATATCCCCACCGGCCACATAATTTTTTCCGATGACCTTTCTTTCGCTTCCGCAGATCTCCCTGACGGCCTCATCCAGGGAGGCAAAGATCCTCAATTCCATGTTTCCTTCCTCTTACGATTTGGATTGACACGTAAAGTCATGCCCGTTTAAAATATTACTGCTTCTATACTTGAAAGGTCGTGACTTATATGCTTATTTACCTGATCAGACACGGAGAGACCCGGCTCAACGCCTCCGGCACGCTCCAGGGATGGATGGATGTGCCGCTTAACGAGAACGGAATCGAACTCGCGCGGATCACCGGCCGCAACATGCGTCCCATCCGCTTTGACCGCTGTATTTCCAGTCCGCTTATCCGGGCGCTGGATACGGCGAAGATCGTGCTCGAAAGCAGCGGCAACGCAGATGTGCCGATCGAGATCGATGAGCGCATCAAAGAGATCAGCTGCGGCGACCTGGAGGGCAAGCCTATGTCGGCAATGGGTAAAGACACCGCCTTGTTTTTCAAGGATCCTGAGAATTTCCCCGGCTTCCCCGGAGGGGAGTCTCTTACCGATGTCTGCCGCAGGACTGCCCGGTTCCTGAACGACCTGACAGCCCGCGACGACGGCCTGACCTACCTGGTTGCGATCCACGGGTGTGCCCTCCGGGCACTGCTCAACCCCCTGTACGACGATCCGTCAAACTTCTGGCACTCAAAGATTCCGTATAACTGTGTCGTCAACGTCATCGAATCCGTTGGCGGCAGGCCGAAACTCATCGTCGATGACAAACTTTACTATGACGAGAGCCTGGCTGTCAACCACTATAAAGATAGTTGAAAAGAAGAGGGTCATCCCTCTTCTTTTGCATACTGTTCAATTGCCCTGATCACTTCATCGTCCGCCGGCAGCCACTTCACCTGACGCATATCGGTCATCGGAAGCCACCTGGCGGCTTCATGTTCAAGCAGTTTCAATTCGCCTTTTGCCACCCGGCACCAGAAACAGTCCATCGTAAGGTGGAATTCCGGATAATCATATTCCACGGTGATCAGGAGTCCGTCATTGATGATCTGTGTGTCCAGTTCTTCAAGTATCTCTCTCTCCAGAGCTTCCTCAGAAGTCTCTCCCGCTTCCACCTTCCCGCCGGGAAATTCCCACCAGTCCTTATAATTTCCGTAACCGCGCTGAGTGGCAAAAATCAAATCGTCCCTGCGGATCAGCGCCGCAGCGACCCTTATCCTTTTTCTTTCCATCGTTAATCAAAACCACCTGTGCTTTACGTTTATGTCTCCTGCTTGTCATCTTTTCCGTCCGGTCCCTGATAGATCAGGCACATAAGCGTCAGGTCATCAAACTGCAGCTCTTCACCCACAAAATTCTGGACCAGAAGATTGATATGACCGATCACATTTGCGGCCGGTTCGTCTTTCATATCATTCAGCCCGCGGATCACGCGGTCCATGCCGAACATCCGCCTTTTCCCGGCGGATGCCTCCGTCAGGCCGTCCGTGTAAAGGAAGATTCCCCCGCCCGGTTCGAGTTTGAATTCATAGGTATGATAACGGGTCCCCGGCTGGAATCCGACCAGAATCCCATGACGGTCTTTGAGCAGCTCAAATCCGGATTCCGGTTTTTTCACGATCGGATATTCATGTCCCGCATTGACCGCCTTAACCGTTCCGTCCCTCAGATCAAGGATGCCCAGCCATATGGTAACAAACATATTCTCGCGGTTCCCGCGGCTGATCTGTTCATTCAGTTCTTCCAGTATCCCGGCCGGATCAGGTTCTCCAACGATCGCGTCGTTTTTAAGCATGGTCTTGCAGGTCATCATGAACAGAGCCGCCGGTACGCCTTTTCCGGATACATCCGCGATCACAAGACAAAGATGGTCTTCATCGATCATGAAGAAATCATAAAAATCTCCGCCTACTTCCTTTGCGGGGATCATACTGGCAAAAAGATCCACCCGGCCTTCAGCGGAAGGAATACTGAAATCATCCGGCATCATGGACATCTGAATCCGTTTGGCGAGGTCCAGTTCTGTTTCTATTCTGGTACGTTCCGACGTCATCTGATGAAGTTCCTGCAGATACACGTTCATCTCCTGCTCCATGCTCTGCAGCGAATCAACCAGTTCATTCAGCTCGGTGATCTTCCCACCGTCGATACTGCCAAAGGAGGCACCTCCCTCCTTGCCGGTCGAACGTATCTCATAATGCTCCACAAACCGTTTGGCTGTATTAATGATCTTATCGAGCGGATCGGTCACCCCGCCGCGGATATTATGGCTGAACAGAATACCGATCACGATCAATCCCACCAGTGTGACCAGAAGCACATTGAGCAGGAAATACCGAAGCCGTACGATCACTTCCTGGATGGGGATATCCGAGAGCAGGAATGCATACATCCCCAATTGTTTGTCGACATAGAACACGCTGCCTCCGGTCATAAGAGATCCGTATACAGGCGATACCGTGGAGATCGGATCAAAGTCCTTTTTTTCGAAATCTTTATACAGATCGGTATCGATGACATGCAGTTCTCCGCACGGGAGAATGTTCGCATCACTGGCATCGATAATGAACACTTCGATATTCTTTTCCGGATACATCAAAACAAAATCGAGCGATGTCGACTCGGTTTTTTTCCGGACGGTATTCAGCAGATTCCACAGATGCCGGTAGCTCCCGGATGAACCTATTTTCTTAAAGGATTCCAGATATGCTTCCCTGTCTTCTTCCGCTTCCTTTACCGGATCCGCCTTCGCGCGTATGACCGAGTCGACCTCCAGCATAAGCTTCTGGTAGGCGATCGTCTGCTCAGTCGTCATTCCTGCAAGCGCAGATCCGGTAATGCTCTTGTTTGACTTGTTATAGATATCGGAGACGATTCTTTTGAAAACGTACCCGGCTATAAACCCCGTCAGCATGATCAGCAGAAGCGTCATCACTATGGACAGCAGGCTCAGAGCCCTGGACAATGAGATCGTTTTTTTCTTCATGTGCTCCCTCAGTGCTCATAATGAGCAGCAACGTCCTTCAGCCGGTCGATGATGGGAAGATGCTGCGGGCATACCTCCTGGCACTGGCCGCACCCGATGCAGTCACTCGCCTTGCCGAATTTCTCCGACAGAAGCTGATAATTGGTAAAGTTGATCGTCCAGCCCTTTTCTTCCAGGTGTTCCCGCATATCCTCATTATAGATAGAAAAATATTCCGGGATACAGATCTTCATCGGGCAGCCTTCCGTGCAGTAATGGCAGGACGTACACGGAACCGCTGTCTGTGCGTTGATCACGTCAGCCACCTTAAAGCACAGCGCCTTCTCCTCCTCGCTCAGCGGTTTGAACTCCTTCATAAAGCTGATGTTATCCTTCATCTGTTCAAGACTGCTCATCCCGGACAGCACCATCATGACGCCCGGCAGGCTTGCCGCAAAGCGGATAGCCCAGCTCGGCACCGACATGGAACTGTCATACGCCTTAAACAGTGCAGCCGCTTCCGCCGGCATTTTGGCCAGTGTGCCTCCTTTGACCGGTTCCATCACGATCACCGGTTTGTTATGCCTGCGCGCTGTTTCATAGCAGGCCCGGCTCTGGATCCAGGGGGATTCCCAGTCAAGATAATTGATCTGCAGCTGCACGAATTCCATTTCCGGGTACCTGGTCAGAAGCCTGTCAAGCGTTTCCGGAGTATCATGGAAGGAGAACCCGGCATGCCTGACAAGGCCCTGTTTTTTCTTTTCCAGCACCCAGTTGAATACATCGAATTTTTCATACTTGGGCAGCATCGCGGCTTCTATGCCGTGAATCAGGTAGTAATCAAAATAACCCGCCCCCGTCTTCTCCAGCTGCTTGTTAAATACCTTGTCGCGGTCCTCATAAGAATTAAAGAAGCCGGCGTGAAGCTTCGTCGACAGCGTGAAAGAATCACGGGGATAGCGTTCCACCAGAGCTTCCCTTGCCGCGTCCTCACTCTTGAACCTGCTGTACATCCAGGCAGTGTCAAAATAGGTGAAACCGTTCTCTATAAACAGATCCACCATCTTTTTAAGATGATCCATGTCAATGCTGCCTGCATCGGACGGGTCGTTAAGCGGAAGCCGCATCAACCCGAATCCGAAATTCTTGTCCGGGATAAAGTTCATGACCTGATTCCTCCGTTTTTCTGCCGAAATAACACTATCTCTTCTCTTTACATTTCCAACAGACGTCCTGTTTCATCACTGACCTGACTGCACTCATTGAAAACAGCCAGCCTGCGCACTGCACCGGCGATCGCCCGATCAAGCTTTTTTGTCTGCCTGGTCCCGGGCTCAAACCATATATTCTTCACGATGAGCGTCTTCGTTTTCCGGTCAGCCGCAGCTTCGATGCGTCCGGCCAGATCTGTCCCATAAAGCATGGGCAGGACATAATAGCCGAATTTGCGCTTTGAGACCGGGGTATAGATCTCCCACGTGTACTGATAATTCCACAAAGCTTCGACCAGTTTCCTGTCCCACAGCATCGGATCGAGCGGCGCCAGGAATTCAAGCCTTGCTTTCGAATCCGCTTCACCGGCAAGCACCGACTCCATCAAAGGAATATCGGATGCCGGCATATACAGCGGCGTCCTGATATCGTCCACTTTCACCGGGACAATGACCTTCTCTTTCTCAAGGACATTAAACGTTTCATTGCGCTGCTGTGCGGATAGCCCGATTCCGAGCAAAGCGGGTGAATTCCGGTTCCACAGCAGACCGGCTGCG
>JBGUOI010000149.1:0-5298 GCA_045118075.1 Porcincola sp.
TCCAAATGAACGGTCTGCAGTCATTCCGTCTGTCGCTTGAAGAGCGTGCAGCGCTCGAGCACAGGAATGGCGAGCATGAAAAGGAAATTGCCGCTGTAGACGAACTGAAAACGATCCTCGCAGAAGCGGACGGGACCATAGAAACCTTCCGTAAATACGAAAGCAAACACATGACGCCGACCATGATCCGCAACGAGTACACCAATGAGCTTGGCAAGTACTCCGCGATCCAGATTGGGGTAGCCCTGAACAAACTCGGAATCAAGAGAGAAAAGCGCAGGATCGCCGGAGGTGAAAGCGGCGTGTACTGTTACCTCTTCCCGTCGAGGGTATTCACCAGGACTTCTTCCGTCATCGGTCCGAACGAGTAATCCCTTCCAGAACATATATCTATAAACGTAAAGCGCGAACTGGAGGTCGGGCTTGGTTTTGTGTTCCCATTTTTAGGAATCTCATGTGTTTTTTTTCTGCTCACAGGCTGACTTTGGCCTGTTTTTTTATTCGCTCACGTCAGTGTGGTAAGCTGTGGTAGGGTGTGGTAACCACGTGGTACCTCACTCAAAAACAGCCTACCACGCCTAAAACTCTTTATTTTCAGTGCTTTTATCGTACTGTGGTAGGTGTGGTAACCACATTCTATAAAAAATAATTTATGAAAAAGAGGTGGGAGGTGGTTAGAAAGAGGAATAGGAGAATGATGATCTAACCTACCACACCCTACCACACGACTGCTGAATCGCTTGTCTTTCTTCATCCACGAAGCCTACGAAGTGAAAAACAAGGCTGCTTACCACACCCACCACACCCTACCACAGGCACAAAAAAACATGACGGCAAAGTGAGGACTGACAGTCTCACGGTGAGCCTGTTCAGTCACCTGCTCAAAACCCCGCAACGAAGCCATTCTGTCCGCTGTTGCGGGCTGATGTGACTGCAACGCTTATTCCTGCTTGAAAATAAATCGGTCGATATTTACCCGGAATCCGGATGGAAAACGCTGTTTTTTCCTCTATGACCGTTCCTTCGTTCTGTGGCACCCTCGACCCACCACGAGGCGTGACGCGGGCATGTGGGGCGATTCCTCCACTGTCTTCGGATCCATCTTCCTTCGATCCGATTCCAGCCAGAAACCAGGTCTGTCGCGCGAGACTGGGGGAGCGTTTTTGTCCTGGACGTACAGGAATCCTGTCTATCCGTACAATCCGCGGGACTGCGGGACATGCAATAAAGACAACGGTTTCCGAGATTAAAGTCCGGGACAGGACTGCGGGACAAGAGAATGAAACGAGAATTATATATTCTCTCTCGCTCTCCAAGATATGACAAGTCAAGAATGCGACGATACGCCTGGCACGGATCACGACGTGGGGTACAAAAAAAGAACGGGGTTCCGTTCCTTTGTCGCGATTTCTTGCTGGAGGCAAGATAAGCTCATAGGGGTTCGGGTCCTCCCGATGGAAGCGGCTGGCAGGCGGATAGCCGGACGCTCTGCTCGCCTTTTACGAATCGAGAACGGAAAATCCGCCAGACCCTTTTCTTTGTTTTAGCGGCGTAATTTTTGGATGTCGAGAAGGTGGTGGAAGAAAACCGCGCAAGCGGGGCAGCGCACGGGCAAACTCCTGCACGCTGCATTCAGCTTGTTGGTGAAGCATCCCCAATCCCCTTTGATCTCCTCCGGAGAGCTGCGCCTTCGGCTCAAATATGAGCTCTGGGAGCTCATCAGTTTTTCTGGATCGATGAATTCTCGTCCTGCTCTCTGCTGTTCGCTCCTGCAGGCCACATTTATCCGAAGATCAGACGCGGGCGTGAATACCGATCCGGATATTTTTTCAATCCTGAGGCTCCGGAAAAGCGAAGAGGCCAACCGTGCTTTATGCACCAACATACATTCAAAACGGCCCGATTATACAAGAAATCGAGCCGTTTTCTCCCATCATTTGCCAGCCGATTATACCAAACTTGAATTTTGTATAATAGGCGCTTTTTTACTGGATCGGCGTCACCTTCAGCGTCATTCCGATGGCCGCCAGGGCTTTCATGACAGTTCCAATTCTGGGATCACTCTCGCCGCTTTCCATCCTGGCTATGACCGGCTGCTTCACTCCGCTCAGAGCCTCAAGTTGTTTCTGCGTGATCCCCTTTTCACGCCTTGCCCGGATAATCTCCGTCATCAGGGCAACACGAAGATCGCTTTCCGCGATTTCCTCCGGTGTGAAGAGCTCGCGCTCCACTTCTTCCCAGTCCCGTCCGATTGCACTATTCTTCTTCATCATCCAATCCCCTTTCCTGCAAGTCTTTGAATTCGCGCCTTGCTCGCTCCTTTTCACGCTCCGGCGTCTTTTGCGTCTTCTTCGGAAACGAATGTAGCAGGACGAACCCGTTCTTATACCACGCCACGAACAGGACACGATCCTTGCCGGGCCTCAATTCGTACAGATCATCCTCGATGTGTTTCACGATCGTGTCAGGCGCGTATGTACCGAGCTCTCTCAAAATCTTGATGTAATCCTGTATCTTTCGGGCTCTGATCCGTCCATCTTTGGTATGAGTTGCTATGAGCGATTCAAGATATTCTGTCACGGGTTCTTTTCCGTCTGCATCCTTGTAAAACCGTACTCGATATTTTCCCATGTCCGCCATCCCCGTTTCTGGTGTCAGGACTATTATAGCACGATTCGTCGGCCTTGTCAATAACTAATTCGTTATATTATTCTTCCCGCTGCACATCTGTCCGGTCTGATTGAAGAAAAAATTGACAGCCCGCGTCCGATGGGTTATAATATGAGAGAAACATCGAAAACAAGGACGGATTGTCATGGATATAAAATACTATACGCTCAAGGAAGCAGCAGAGTTGCTCGGCATGACAAAGCCTGGCATCCGGTATCATCTCAAGGCATTAGGTGAGACGATTGAAAAGAACGAGAAAGGGCAGATTATAGTATCTGAGAGCATCCTGCAAAGGATCCGGGACAACACGAAACCGGAAAGTGAGGTGGAAAGTAAACCGGAAAGTAGAAAGTTACTTTCTGAAAGCGAACCGGAAAGTGATGCAGAACTTTCCGAAAAACCGGAAAGTAAACCGGAAAGTAGGCCGGAAAGTGTGCGGAAAGTAGAAAGTACAGACGAGGTGGTTACTTTCACCCTAACGGCACTACGGCAACAGATCGAAGCGAAGGACGAGCAGCTCGCTGAGAAGGATCGCCAGATCGCACAGCTGGTCGAACAGCTCGGCACTGTGACCGAAGCCTTGGTTACTGCGCAGCGTACCATAGAGTCCTCACAACGGGCACTGGAGGCTTCACAGGCACTTCACGCGGCCACCGTCAAGCAACTTCAAGCGGCTCAATCTGTAGTTTCTCCAACCATCCAGGAAGAGCCGCAGAATCCGGAAGAGGAACAAGAGAAGCCAGAGGATAGACGATGGTTCATTCCTGACGATGATGAAGAAGATCCTCCGCTTCAAAAAAGAAAGAAGCGGTCCTTACTGGACTGGCTTCTGGGACGGGATTGACCTCAAAAGTTATACCCGAAATTATAATAATCTGCGGTATAATATTTCGCAGGGTTTGGGGAAGGCACTCCCCAACAAGATTCCGCGGGATGGAGGCAGACCGCCGAAATTTGGGCCCGTGGTAGAATCTTGCTCTCTCCTTTTTTCTATTATTTTTCTTCATATTCTTGACTTTGCTGTCACTTCATGGTATAATACCACCAGCCCGAAGACAAAAAGAAATGCCGCTCGCGTTGGCAGCACGATCGGCAAGGGCGGAATGCTTTGGCAGAGCATTCTCTTTCAAAAACCATCTGAATTATACCCTATTTTGCGAAGAAAATCAAGAGGGTTCTGGACTTTTCCAGAAAAAATTTTGATTATTTCTTCTGCCGATGGGTGTAATCGAGTTGTACATGAGAGGATGCGCCGGCCATGAGCTGCCGCGTCCTCTTTTTCCTTTGGCGCTGCATCTTATCACAGAAAGGATGTCACTCACATGCCTGACAACAGCGCCACTCATCCTCCGCGTCCGTCTTTCTCTGCTCCCTTCCGGCTCCCGGGCCGTATCTCGCTGCGATTTTTCGCGCAAGAGCCTCCGGAGGAGCAGCCTGACACGTCCGTTTCCGAGCGCACCGAGCTTCTGATCGCTTTTGACGAGTGCGAGAGAGAGCTGAAACGCCTTGGAGAAGATGACGGAACAGCGGCCTCCCGCTACCACAAATTCATCCAGCGTCGCGCGAAAGCGCAGCAGACCATCCCCGGCATGTATCAGCTCCTCGTCGACTGCGGCGACGGTGAGACGGCCAGGCAGATTTATAAGACCTACCACAGCCGCGAGCCGATGCCCTTTGAACAGACGAAAAAAGCGCCCAAGCCCGAGCTTACCCTTGATGCACTTGAGACTTTCCTCGCAGTCCAGGGAATCACCGTCCAAAGAAACGTCCTTAATCACACGGTGGAAGTTATCGGCCTTGATCCGAATAATCTTAACTCTCCGGAACTTAGGGCGGAACAGGCGGGAATCCTGGTTCACGACCGTGTCAAGGCAGAGTATCGGTGTACCCGCTCTCTGGTCGAAGATCTTCTCGGTGTCATCGCAGGACGGCATGAATACAATCCTGTCCTGGATCTCCTGCAGGGAATCGAATGGGACGGTGTGGATAGGCTCGAACAGATCTATTCCATGCTTCATCTTGATCCTGCCGACCAGCTCTCCCGCACCTTGATCCGCAAATGGTTCTGCCAGTGTCTCGCGCTGCAGCAGAACTCTGTGAACGCCCCCTTCGGTTCAGACGGCGCTCTTGTGCTGACCGGCCCTCAGGGGATTGGCAAGACCATGTTTGCGCGCAAGATGGCAATGGGATTCTTCAAGGAAGGCGCTATCATCAATGCGTCTGACAAGGATACCATTATTCAGGCCACCAGCTCATGGATCTGCGAACTCGGCGAACTGGATGGAACCATCAAGCGTTCCGATGCCGCCGATCTTAAGCGCTTCATCACACAGGAAGTGGACGAGTACCGTCTCCCCTATGCCAGGTCCGCCGTCAAGGTCCTGCGCCGCACCGCTTTTATCGGCACCGTAAACGACAACAGGTATCTGGTCGATCCTACCGGTAACCGAAGATGGTGGTCCGTGCCGGTCAGCGAGATCGATCTGGACAAGCTCGAAAGTTTTGACACCAAGCAGCTGTGGGCGCAGGTAAAGCTGATCCTCCAAATGAACGGTCTGCAGTCATTCCGTCTGTCGCTTGAAGAGCGTGCAGCGCTCGAGCACAGGAATGGCGAGCATGAAAAGGAAA
>JBGUOI010000150.1:0-23107 GCA_045118075.1 Porcincola sp.
CGGCATAAGAATACCGCCAGCCGATTGCTCGACTGGCGGCACAAAACTTTTTAATTATTCACTGTCCTCTTGACGGGTAGCACACCAAAATGGATGCGACAGCCCCGTTGATTCTTACCCCGTGGCGAATAATAAAAACAATTCTTTTCATAACTGCCGCCTGCAAATGCTTTCCGGGTTTTGCCAGCGGACTGATCCTCAACTCGAATTGGTTTTGTCCGCTCTTTTCTCGTTAAGCGGCGGACTGGCTTAACATTTACACTGGTCTTGTCCGCCCTTTTAAGCTTCTACCGGCGGATTGATCTGATGTTTGAATTGCTTTTGTCCGCCTTTCATGCATTTTCAGGCGGACTAACCCGATACTTGACGCGGACTTGTCTGCCCTCCTACTTTTTTCAGGCAGATCAACTCGATACTTGACGCGGACTTGTCTGCCTCCTCGCTTTTTTATGCACAGCAAGAAATGAGTGAGCATATCACTTAATGCGACAGCCCTTTTATGATTTTTCAGCCGTATTAACTTCTTTTTCAGAAGCCAAGCTCATCCAGCCAGTTCTGAACGCTCTCGTTCGTACCGTCATACTTCAGTTCCTGCGCTTCGCTGCCCTGCATGGCAAATCCCTTCAAAACATCGGCTCCCTCAAGTTTGCTCTCTATCGTTTTCTGAGTGCCGGCCTGTCCGCTGCCCTCATGTGTGTTGAACGGAATCACCGTCTTTCCGGTAAAATCATAACTTTCCATGAAAGTGTACAGGATCATCGGCATATCGCCCCACCAGATCGGATAACCGAGAAACACAGTGTCATAATCATCGAAGTTCTCGATGGTATCTTTAATTTCCGGGCGTTCATCACCGGCTTTCTCCTGTGTGGCGATATCCAGTGTTTCATCATAACTTTCGGGATATTCATTCACAGGGACGATCTCAAACAGGTCAGCGCCGGTCTGTGCTGCTATTTCCTTTGCCAGCTTTGCCGTATTGCCTTCACTTATCGTGCCTACGTTGTAGTTTTCGCCGGTGCGGGAAAAGTAAGCGATCAGGATCTTTCCGCTCTCATCAGACTTTGCATCCTCTGCCGCTGCAGCAAAGCTGCAGGAAACAAGCAGAGCAAAAACAACCATAAAACGTGCTAATCTTCTCATACTTCCTCACTTTCTTCCTGCTGTTACGCCTGTTCAAACGAAGGTTTCCAGCCTGCAAACTGCACAAGCTGCTCTTCTGTGCGATGATAATAGCGTTCTCCCTTGTCGAGCTTCGCGATCTGTGTCATCTCCTCTTTGGTCAGCGCAAAGTCGAGGATGTTCAGGTTATCCCGGATTGTTCAATTCCATATATTCCATTTTTTATGCCTCCTTAATAGGTCGATGCTTTAGAACTGGTAAATTTCCAGTTTCCATCTTCTCTGCGCAGAGTAAAGTCACCCTGCAGGCGCCAGCTGTTTTTCCCGCCCCCATACACGGCAGCGACTACCCGGCTTTTGCCGGTCATTTCAGCGTAATCTCCGTTTATAGCAACATCTATATCGTCATGATCTGCTGAGAAATAATTAAATGTGCCGTTCGACAGGCCGTTCAAAAACACTTCAGCGGATTGCTTTACGCCGGTCATGTGAAGAAGGTAATAATCACTCGCCATCATGCTGCGCAATCCATCCAAGTCTTTAGTGATCATGCTGTTCCAGTACTTTCTGTACATCTCCATAATAGTTTCGCGGTCATTCATTCCTTCTGCTCCTTCGGGTCGAGATAGCGGATCACCTTTGCCGGTACTCCGCCGACAACGGCATAGTCCGGCACGTCCTTCGTCACTACGGCTCCGGCAGCGACCACCGCATATTCGCCGATCGTCACTCCGGGACAGATGGTGACGTTCATGCCCAGCCAGGCGTTCTTCTTTACAAGTACCTTTCCGTAGGTGTATTTAGTGTGGCGCTCGTTCATGTCATGGTTGATCGAGGCGATCCGAAGCCCCGGCGCGGACATGACGCCGTCTTCGAATTCGATCCCGCCGGAAGCGGAAAGAATGGCGGAGTGATTGATAAACACCCCTTTTCCGAATTTCACCCGATTGCCGAAGTCGCAGATGAACGGCGTGAGGATACGCACGTCATCCAGCTTCCGGCCAAACAGTTCTTCCAGATAGCCCACATAAGCGGGATCATCCGGAAGCGTCTGGTTAGCCTTTGCGCACAGCGTTCGAGCTCGCATCATCTCTTCCACGGCCTCTCTGAAGTATGGCTCCCGATTATCGGTGGGACCGCCCTGATCCATCAGTTCGTATACATATCCTTTTTTATATTCCATGAGCAGTCACCTCACACCAGGCCGTTGGCAGAAAGCCAATGCAGCAGCGCAGATCCGGAACCGGCCGCATTGCTTCCGGTAATCGAAAGGCCTTTCTTTACCTCGGCTCCGGGTGCATACTTTTTAATATCCCTTTCGCTCGAACCCATGCCGCTGCCCTCATTGGTGCAGAGGGGAAGGATCGTTTTCCCGGCAAAATCAAAGTTCTCCAGGAAAGTGACCACCGCCATCGGCATTGTCCCCCAGTAGTTCGGATAAGCCAGGATGATCGTTTCATACTGATCAATGCTCTCCGGCATGCTCTTAAGCTCCGGGCGGGCCTTTTCACGAAGGTCTTTCTTTGCCTGCTCGATGCAGGTCATATAGACCGGGGAGTAGGGATCTTTCATCTCGATCTTAAACTTGTCAGCCGCGATCATATCATCCATGATGTCACAGACGATCTCGGTATTTCCCGTCTTTACATAGCGCATGGCGCCGCCGAAGTAGTTCTCATCTGCTCTTGAAAAAAATGCGATCAATGTCTTTGCCATTGCTTTTGACCTCCTGCTTTATTCTGACTAAATTATACGAACATATTATTGTAAAATCCAATTGAAACACTGTATAATTGATTAAAATATTAAATAGCAGGAGCGTACTATGACCACTAAACAGATCGATTACTGCATAGAACTTGCCCACACGCTGAACTTCAGCCGGGCAGCGGATAATATGTTTGTCAGTCAGCCAACTTTTTCTTATCAGATCAGGCTGTTGGAGGAAGAGATCGGATTTGCAATCTTTGAACGGAGCGGCAAAGGAGCCGTGCTCACACCTGCCGGTGCGCAGTTTACCGCTTTCCTTGCCGGCATGCGTGAAGACTTGAAAAGAGCTGTAGAACAGGGACAGAATTTCAGCGCCAGGTACCGGGACAGCATTTCCATCAGCCTGATGGTACGGCAGGCGGTCTTCTTTCTTCCGGAAGCAATGCGTCTTTTTGCGAAGACAGATCCGGATATTCAGATCACCCCCGTTTTCCGGTATGAAAACGGCGTTGAATCATTCCTTCGAAATGAGGTCGATATTGTGTTTGCGCTGAAGGAGCAGACAAAGCAGATTCCCGGCATTCTCGTGCACGAGCTGTTCGAAAGCCATATCTACCTGATCGCGCAGCGGGATGATCCTCTTGCGGATAAAAATCTCATATCCGAAGAGGATCTCTATGGCCGTACGCTGATGGTCGGCGGAGGTTCTCCCCCCGCCTTGAAATCCGTCCAGCATCGCCTGATCAGCACCGGGAAGGTTGATTACTTCAACAGTGCCGATCATGATACCACGCTTACAAACGTTGCTGCCGGAAAGGGTGTGTGTCTTGCCCCCGGCTTTTTGAATGACCACAGCGGCCAGTTTGCGTGGATACCGTTTGACTGCAGAGAGAGTTTTTCCTGTGTGCTGTGCACCTACAGGGAAGATCAGCGCCCGGGCGTGAAGGCGTTTATCGCCTTATTAAAAAAGTTGTACGCTGATGCAGTCGCTTTTCCGATGTAGCTTTTCAGATATAATCGTTTATGCCGGCACTTTTTCCGTCAGGCGTTTAAGTCCCAGGCACGCAACGATCACGCCGAGGATGAACAGGGCGATCGCGAAGGCAAGCTGAAGGATATTGCCCGCAGTCGGCGCACCGATCAGGGCGATGATCTTCTGGACAAGCGCGGTCAGCGTTACACAGAGCATGATGATCATGGGCGCCCAAAGCATCCAGCCCTTCCGGTTGGTTTTTTTCAGATAGACAGCGCAGGCAATGAGTGCCAGTGCGCTCAGCAGCTGATTGGCGCTGCCGAACAGCGGCCAGATATTCTTATAGCCGAGTTTTGCCAGAACATAGGCCAGCACAAGGGTGATGATCGTTGCAAAATACTTGTTGGTCAGAAGCCTGCGCCAGGGCTCCATTTTATCATCCTCGATCGAGGCATCCAGGAACAGCTCCTGGAATGACAGACGTCCCACACGGGCGACCGAGTCGAGTGAAGTCAGCGCAAAGGCAGAGACCGCAAGGTTGATCAGCGTAAAGATCACACTGTGGGGCAGGCCGATCTTCGCCAGGAAGTTGGCAATGCCGCCGGCAAAAATCTGAGCCGGAGTGGAATATCCGGCGGCGGCTGCTTCTCCGGATGCGAAGCTGGCGACCGCGATCAGGGCGATAACAGCCAGCATGGATTCAAGAAGCATAGCTCCGAAAGAGATCGGAAGCATGTTCTTCTCGTTTTTGATCTGCTTGGACGCTGTGCCCGATGAGACCAGTGAATGGAAGCCCGAGACCGCGCCGCAGGCGATGGTGACAAACAGGATGGGGAACATGCTGCCTGTTCCTTCAACGTTAAAATTGGTGAACGCCGGAAGGTTAATGCTCGGATTGGTCAGCAGGATGCCCACGACTGCCCCCAGGATCATTAAAACGAGCAGGTAGCTGTTCAGGTAATCACGGGGCTGCAAAAGGGCCCACACCGGGACGACCGAAGCGATCATGATATAGATAAAAACGATGATATGCCAGGTTCCGGTGGAGATATAGACCGGCAGCGATAAACCGACGGCTATGCCGATAACCAGCAGCGCGATGGCGATCAGGGTGTTGACCCACTTGTTCAGTCTGGAAAAACGAAGCAGGAAGCCAAGGGCGACCGCCTCGAAGATAAACAGCATGCTGGTCGTCGCGACGCTGCCGTTGGATGCGATCTTGCTGCCGTCGGCGGCAAAGCCGTTGAACGTACCGGCCACAACATCCGCAAATGCGGCAACTACCAGGATACAAAACAGCCGCCTCCCAGAACGACTATGGCAATAAGCATCATGATAAGTCCATTCATAAAAAACACGTCCTTTCCGGGAGATCAGCATCTCCGGCATTACCATTCTACATTGAACACATCTCCGTTGCTGTCAACGAATGTCCCGTCGCCCTGATCATAATAGGCTGTGCCGGATGCATCGTAATAAGTGCTGCCGTCAGAAGATGAGATCTCGACAGGCCTTCCCGACCCCTGGGATGAAAGTCCGTGCTGCAGCGATGATCCTGCCGCACCGATCTGAGGCATAGAGGAATAAAGGGTCGTTCCGTCTGCACCGGCATATGCTCCGCCGCCCGCGTCGTAATATCTCACCCAGCCGGATGAATAATAACTGCCGTCGCTGTACAGCGTCAGTTCTTCGGAATTTCCGTTCAGCCAGTAAACAGTAATGGTCTCGATCGGTGTGACTCCGCCGTCATGAGAAACAGGCTGATTGACCGTGTAGCTCTCGCCGTTCTCATTTGACAGCATACTATCCGTAAGCCATGTGAACTTCTTTCCGTTTACGTCATACCAGTTGCCGTCTGTTGCCTTGTAAATGGTGACCGCGTTTCCGTATGAGGAGTAAACCGTTGTGGCAGCACCCGTAAAGGTCAATCCGGACTGATCTTTTTGAGCCTCTTCTTTCTTGGCGGGAGCCGAATCAGACAGATAAGCGGAAGCTACGTATCCTGCACCGCCGTTATATTCGATCCGATACCAGCCGTAGTCTTCGCCGTTCTTTTTGACCACACCGGTCACATGCACCGCAGCGCCATTGGCAAAAGCGCCGATCATCTGATCGTCGGTAGAGTAGCCCGCTCTGACATTAAGTCCCTGGGAAGTGACATACATCGTCTTGTCTGCAGCCTCAACAGTAAAATCGGTAGCAGTCGTCTGTTCCGCGGCCGGAGCAACCTTCATCTTCGTGTCAAATTTCAGGATCTTTGCGGAAATGATTGCGTTCGCGATCTCCGGGATCTTCGCGGCGTCCACAACAGAACCGGTAATGATGAACACCTCGTTCTGGGTGGAGAACACAGCCTGATACACATTGACGTAGTTTTCATTCGCCACCGACATGTCCGGAAGCTTTTCTCCGTTTGAATAATGCTCGATGGTGATCATGTTGGAACCATCGCTTAAGGCGATCCATTTTGACGGATCCGTCATCTCTTTCCATTCCTCACTGGGAAGATCAATGGAAAGGACTCCGTCCGCGGAGGTAAATGTTTCCGCCGATACCGGTAACGCGAGTGAAACCATAGCTGCGGCAATAATGCCGGCAAATAATGCTTTTTTCATATATTTACACCCCTAACTAAAAAAATATTTTACAATCTAGTAGTATACACTCATTTTTCCTGCAATGCAATTTCCAAAACTAATCCCCGGTCCGGCAGATGAATCCTTACCGGCCCGGGGACTGTCTTTTTTCATTTCATTTTTCAAGGTTTAATAGCAGGTAACTCCGTCGTCAGGCTGCTTCATCAAGGAATTCTTCGGTCGCTTCCTCAACGGCTGCCCCAGTTTCCTCCGCCGGGCGGGATTTCGCTCCCGGTTCAATGGTTCCGTAAGTTTTTTCCTGAGGCGGTGTGGGCTCCGGAATGACGACCTCATCAAGTCCTTCGGAAGAAAGCTCTACGATCTGGCCGCCTTCAATATTGACGGTAAACAGATCCAGGAGATCATCGATGCCGGAGATCTCACCAAGCTTCTCCATGTTTTCTCCGAAGACATCATTCAGGATCTGCTCCATCAGATCGGGCGTCTTGATCTCTTCTCCGCTGTCACTGACTTCTTCAGCCATTTGCTGTATCTCCGACACTCCCACGCTATACCATTTACCGTTGATATACGCGGCAAAGACCACCTGATCCGGGGTCTCCGAACCTTCGGCCATGGTCACATGCTGCAGCATGGGAATGCAGCGGCCCGGGCGGACGACCATGTTCATCGTGCTGCCGTCCTGGCCGGCGAAGCCGTAGGATGAGAAGATCAGCTGCGACAGTTCATCCTGAAGCCACCCGATCATCATCTCTTTGATCAGATCCTCCGAAGAGGTCGATGCTTCACCCGCTGTCTCCGTTTCATCCGCTTTTGCTTCGGCCATCACTTCCGTAAGAACATCGAGCAAGGCCTCGATCTTAGGTTTGGAAGCCATCTCCGCCGCCTTCTGTTCCTGTCTGAGGTCCTCCTCTTCCATCAACTGCTGCAGGGTTTCGGGCAAGCCTGAATAATCTTTATTGATCAGCTGCCCGAAGATCGTTATGGCACGGTCTACCAGTTCTTCCAGTTTCACCGTTGTCAGCGTCATCATCCAGTTGCCGGCATCAAAAGCTTCGGTGTCCGGCAGCGAGACTCTGAGCACGGCACGGTCATCGCCGATGGCATCGGGCATGGCATCCACACCTATCCGTGTCTCTTTGATCGCCTTATCCAGTGTTTCCTGATACTGTTCCATTCCGGCTGCCTTCAGAACCCAGGGAAGCAGCTCGGCAAGCTGCGCGTAATCTGTCTGCGGAACCATGGCACAGTCTGTCATGAACCAGAAGATCCGCGCCTCGTCAAGTGTCATGCCTCCCTCTCCGACCAGGAAGTATGCGACCCGGTTAAACAGCGAGGAGTTGAAATGAACTCCGCCGTGGTCATTGGCAGGTGTCGGTGTCTCTACCTTTGACATGTAGTACAGGTCCCAGGTGTATTCCGGCTGCGAGAACCGATGAGGATCACGCATGTCTCGGATCGGGCTGACGCTGTTTGCCCCGATCGTCCAGTCGTTCACATCCACCTCGCCGTACATCATTTCGCAGTTCTTTCCCTGGACATCGCTCATGCCCTCATTGATGGCGCCGTAATCATTCATGTAAGAATTGTAGGTCATCAATGAGCCTGTTACACAGTGCGTAAACTCGTGAGCGATAACATCCAGGCACTGGGAATAGTCATTGATCTTGCTTGCCAGGAATGCCTGCATTCCGTTGACCTTGCCGACATAGCAGGCATTGTTGACTTCGTTGTAATGGTCATCACAGAAATTGTTGAGGATGACGATCGGTGTTCCTTCTCCGTCGCCGCCTCTCCAGCCAATCGCGTTGTAATAGTCCCAGGCACGGCAGTAATTATACAATGAAAGCAGTCCGACCTGATCCCATTCCTTATTATCGGGGCTGGCCTCCAGGAGAAGCTGCCCGTCATTGTACAGGAAATCATAACACTCGGCGACCACGATTTTGCGCTCGATATTGCCGAGGTAATACATGCCTGTGCGCGTATCACGCATCAATGTCACGGTGATCTTCTTTTCGGTTCCGTCGGACAAGTCCACATAACCGGTGTAATCCACAGGCTCCATGAACTCAAATACATAACTGCTGTCATAACCCGATCTGCCTGCCGCGTCATCGGGGGCGATGGCCGGCATGTTGTAGAGGTATTCACCGTTCATGGCCACATAGTGGGCCAGGTAAGGCAGGTCAGATCCTTCTTTTACATTGCCGGAGGGGTTGACCGAATAGACCACCCAGGCGAAACGGCTGGTTTCATCTTCGCTTTCGATATCGAATTTCAGGGTGCTGGGAAGGATCACCTTGCCGGTATACCGGGTCAGGATCTCCGGGCTGCGGCCGTCGGCTTCCTGTTGTTTTTTGACAACGATCTTCTCCGCATCCTCAGCGGTGATGCTTGTTTCGGCAGCCACTTCCGGCATCTTGGATTCCACACTGCTGGTCAGTCCGATCATTTTTCCTTCTGCGTCGGTGATGACCTTGACAGCCCCGCCGCAGACAGTCGTATCATGAAACATCTGCTGGAAAATATAGTAGATGTTTCCGAGCGGATCGGTGACTGTCCGCCAGGGGATAAACTCCGTGTTGGCGTCAGCACCGATCAGCGTCATCATGGATGCGACCACTTTGGACGCATCCTCCTGACCGGTCACCGGATCCGCACTGCAGGTTCCGTCAACGAAAGTCACCTTTCCGTCATGGGAGTAGACTGCGTCCGGGCTGCCGTTAAGGGCGGCCAGGTCTTCCAGTGTCATCTGAGATCCGTTCTCAGTCTCATCCAGCGTGACCGTTTCTGTTTCCGGACTGACGCTTTCCGCCATCACCGGGATAGTCCCGGCCAGCATGACACACGCCAGTCCCATACTGATCAGTTTCTTCCATCTGTTCATTCTCTTCTTGAAATCTTCTTTTTATTCCTCAATCGTTATTCCTCAACCGTTACGACATTGGAAAGCCACTTGATTCCGCTTTCTTCAGCCACTGTCAGTGCACAGAAGCTGGGAGTTCCTTTGCCCCACTCTTTGGAAACTTTGATGGTTCCCGAGGCACTGTTCTGGCAGTTCGCTTCGAGCTGCTCTCCGTCGATCACCACTACAAGATTGTCTTTCTTAAAGTCCGGATCTTTATCGAAGTTGAGAAGAAGCGCTGCAAAGGTGCATCCTTCTTCACCCGGATTGGTAAGAGACCACTTGTAGACCGTGATATCATCAGAATTTTCTGCTTTGTCTTCTTCATCTTCCGCCGGTGTCACCGTAAGTGCCGGGACAACAGGCGCATTCGTTTCGGGATCGTGCATCATCCATTCTTTTTCGTCGATCTTTTCGATCCAGGCATTCATCAGCGCATCGATATGAGCCGGAAGCATCTTCCCTTCTTCAAACTCAATTTCATTAGCCTTCGCAAATTCTGCATAGGCGTTATCCAACTTCGGTCCGTAGATGCCGTCATAGTTGCCGACCTCATACTCCATGCTGCCGAGCATCTGCTGGATGGCGCGTACAGCTTCTCCTCTGTTTCCGCGTTCGATCACCGGCGTAAGCTCCAGTGTCTCGTGCTGTTCAAATCCGCATTCCTTACAGGTGCGCTTGCGCTCGCCGGCCTCTTCCCTTGTCAGGGGAGTAACTGTCTCCCAGGGACCGAACTCATGCTCGAGCAGCTTCATTGTCTGCGGCCAGACAACGCCGTCCGGGGTAAGGCCTTTGTCAGACTGGAATTTCATGACAGCCGTCTCTGTGCCGCCGCCGAAGATTCCGTCAACACCGTCTTTGTTCAGGTAGTTCTGGTCTGCCAGCAGCTGCTGCACATGTGCTGCCTCGTCGCTTCTGTCTCCGCGGCGGACGGTACCTTCGGGATCAAAGCTCTCCTCAGGCTCCCTGTATCCGCATACCTGGCATTCTCTCGTTCTTGTTCCGGCCGAGTGATCCGTCGCCTCTTTTGTAATGATCCAGTCTCCGAAAGTATGCGGCAGTTTCTCTACTGCCTGGGTCTCTACATATCCGCACACCGTGCATGTATGGGATATCTGGCCTTCCTCCGAGCAGGTAGCCTTTCTGATCTCATTCCAGCTGCCGAAAGCATGCGGTGCTTTCGGGATGACCTGAACATCTTCATGTCCGCATCTGGAGCAGCGCCGCACCTGCGAGCCTTCCTGCGTGCAGGTCGCGCCTTTTGTCACTGTCCAGTTTCCGTAATTGTGGCCGAGGGCAGGTATCTCCTGCGACTCACCGATCCCGCACTTCGGGCAGCTCCTCGTTTTCAATCCGGTTGTAGTGCAGGTGGGTTCAGTGTAAGTTTCCCAGTTCGTCCACTCATGTTTGCAATACCTTGACGGCATAAACAGGCTTATATGTTTTGCCGCCACAAATCCTTCATACTGCCCGTCCTTCCCGGGGATCGCTATGGTGCATCTGTACCAGTTGTCGTTGATCCTTTCTTCAAGCCAGACCTGGTCACCACCCTTAAGGACTCTCAATACCTTTGAATTAATATCTTTTTTCTCGTACACATTCGTTTGGTCTCTATCCACATATCCGATCTCAAAGCACCATGCCTGCATCGTCATGAGCATTGCGAAAAGCAGGGCCGAAACCGCTGTGACAATCCATTTTTTCATGCTCTTTTCCTCCTGTAATTTTTTTTATCTGTTTTCTTGAATATATCTTCAGGGCCGCGCCTCAGCCCTGATTATTCTCTCAGTTTTTTATACGTGAAAGAGCGCGGGCATCCACGGGATGCGGGGTGAAATTTTTCCTTTGACTTATTTTGTGCTTCCGGCCAGCTGAGCCAGTCTCTTCTTCAAAACACTCACCGCCTCTTTCGGATCTGCCACTTCAAGGACTGCTTGTTCCATCGGGCATAAACCATCCTTCGTCCGGTTTACGATATAAGGGACTTTCTCTTCACATTCAAAAGAAATGCCATTCGCCTCCAATGCCTTTGCAGCCGGGTCGCTGATAATCCTGGCATAAAGGTCTTTGATGCCCAGTCGGACATAAAGCAGGGCAGCTGCCTTACCGACCACCTGGTCCGCAGCGCAGTAACCTGAAAAGTCAATTCCCTCATCGATCCAGCCAAGAAGCGGCTTAACGCCCCGTTCAAATGAGAAGCAGCCCTCATCTCCTTTTCTCAGGACGCAGGTACAGCCTTTCACTTCCATATCCTTTTTCGCAGCAAGCGTATCCGATGTCATCATTTGTTCCCTCCGGACGATATAAAAATTCTATGTAGTTATTCTAACACAAAAAGCGCCTCTTCTGCAGAAGAGACGCCTGGACTTGTTTTCAAATATTTAAAGCGAGCCGGGCGGACTAACTCAATTCGATCTTCACCCCGTCCGGCACCCCTCCCAAAGCGCAGTCAATTTCTTGTCCCCGATCAGTTCCACCAGCTTCTCCAGGCTCTCCGCCGCTGTTTTTCCGAAACTGTCAACGGCGGAAAATGTCCACTCTGTTTCTGTCACGAACCGGTATGAATCCGGGCTGTAGTTTGGAGCGGCATCGAACTTCTCTGCCAGGGCGAGGGCTTTTTCAAGTGTTGCTTTGGCTGTATCCGGGCTGTCTGTGTACAGCTGAACTCCGGCAAGGCAGGCATGAAAGATGCTGCTGATCTTATCAACGTAGCTGGGACCTTTCGGACTTCTCAGTCCCTGCAGGCTCTCCAGCCCCCATTGAAGCACGGCTTCGGCAGATCGATAGTCCCCCAGGAGATAGAATGAATGGGAAAATCCGAGTATCGTGTTGAACAGCATTTCGATCTGAATGAGCAGCGAATGGGACAGGCACGGCAGAGCTGCTTTGGGGTCATGGCACTTAGCGGACAGTATCAGTCCCAGCTGATGGTTGAATATTCCTAAAGGATTGTGGCTGCGCAAAATCTCCACGGCTTTGTCGGTCTCTCCCATCTCCACATAGAGGGAAGCCATGTTCTGATAAACAATGATTTTATCGCCCATGGGATCCGTATTCTGGTCAAAGAGAAGAAGGGATGCCTCCATCAGTTCCAGGGCTCTCATAAGCAGAGTACGGTCATGTTCTTCCATGCCGATATTTCTGTACATAAATGCGGCAGCCGAGACGACCTTCAGGTTATGCGGATACTTTTTTAGGGCTTTCTCAGCTTCTGTAAGTCCGGCCCGGTCCTTTTTGCTGTTCAGTTCCCACAGCCTCGCTACAGCTGCCTCCATGCGGTTGTCCCGCATCTCATATCCCAGAAGGACATCGACGGATGTGTCGAAAAAGTCTGCCATTTCCAGAATCAGGCTCAGCTCCGGAATTGACAGGTCCGCCTCCCATTTATAGACGGCGCCGGTCGATACCCCGAGCACTTCCGCGAGCTGCTCCTGTGTCAGAGAGCGCTGCTTTCTGAAAGCGCGGATGTTTTGTGCAAGTCTGATCTCCATGTTATTTTCCTCAACATTCTTTTTAAGAAACCCGGGCTGCCTGCCCTCTTCTCCTCCAACGACTCATCCTGAATGATTACTATGTATTCCGGCACGCACAGTCCTTCCGGATGAAAGGGCAGCACCCTCTCAACGGTCTTCACGGTAAAGCCCTGCCTGACCAAACGGTCTGCGCTCTTCAACATTTCTTCACGGCTCCGGCAGCTGATCACCTGTTTTTTACTCATCTTCCTGCTCCTTTCCCGTTTTCATGCGTTCTTTGTTTTCTTAACAACATTTTACGGGGAAGGCAGCGGGCTTTGAAGAGCCCGCCAGTACTGATAGAATATTATTTTTTCTACTGACAGTATGAAAAATCAGAAGTAGAACACTTCTTCAAATTTCCTGTCCAGGGCGATGCAAAGGACCAGCGCCAGTTTTGCGGTCGGTGTAAACTGGCCCGTCTCGATGGAACTGATGGTATTGCGGGATACCCCGACCATCTGGGCAAGCTGTGCCTGGGACAGTTCTTTTTCTGCCCGGATCTCTTTAAGTTTATTCTTCAGAACCAGCTTATCATCCATACTCTCACCTCACAAGCCTGATCACAAACATGACCAGGAAGATGGCCGCCAGTATAAGCTCTGCCGCACCGAAGATCAGTTCATGCTTCTTCTTCAGCTGAAAATATTTCACCAGCAGCATCGTGCCGGTCATCGACAGATATACGGCCCATGTGCCGCAGTTGACCTGTTTTGTAAAGATGGCTTCGAGGAGGATGATGATCATGCAGACAAATCCGCCCACTGCGCAGGCCGTTTTTCCGGCTTTTTCATAAGTGCTGCGCTCCATCTCATCGCGGTTCTTGTTTTCATTTCTGCTTTTTTGTAATATTTCTTCCTTGTCCATGAGAAACTCCTTTTTATATTTGCCAAGTGTACTTGTCATGGTGTCATTATAGCTTTGCCAAGTACACTTGTCAACCCCAGATAATAAAAGGCGGCCAGGCAATGCACTGACCGCTGAATCGCTTTTATTTCCTCATCTGTCACGGATAGACGATCCTGATCGAACAATCATAATCCGCCGGTTCGATCGGCGTTCCGTCAGCCGATTCGATAATAATGTTCAGATATCCGCCGTCCCAGAAGGTGTACTCGGCATCCGTGCTGCCCGGATCGATCCAGCTTGAAAACTGGACATATTCCATCGCGTCCGCTGTTTTAAGAAGGCCGAAAGCTACGCGCAGAGTGGGATTTGAATAAATGATCTTTGTACCGTAAGGAATCTTGTAGGATACGGCGCTGCGAAGACGCTGCGGGTTGATTCCTTTATTGGAAAAGCTCCAGGTACCCTGTTCGATCCCCGTCTGTGATACTTCCAGAACACCGGAAGTAACGGCACCGTACACTTCTGATAATTCACCCATCATGGACCGGAGCGTAGAAGCACTGATCGTGATCTCATCATTCCCGTCTTCGCGGACGCCTGCCCATTCAGTCCATTTTTCCTGAGAGAAGGTTCTGGAGAACATTTCGGGTGCTTCCTCATCGGAAGTTATAAACATCTGGTATTTCGAATCTCCCGATAAGCCGGCGGTCATCAGTTTTCCGCTGCCGGCGGGAAGGTTATCCACCTCATCGTCCGGGGTGATCTCATAGACAGTGTCGGCGGGAGCCTCATTTGCATTGACCAGCGGCAATGCCTCGTCGGCGGCGCAGGCACATACGGCTGACGCAGCCAGGAAAACACTCGTAAGTAAAATGATTCCTTTTTTCATTGTTCTTACCTCTCTCAATCCGCAAATTTCACAACGATGCATCCGTCTATGAAGCGTATGGATCCTTCATCAGGGTAACATGGCATGGCCTTTACAACGGTCATCTCCTTGAAAGCTTTTTCATCTTCCGTGTACGGGATGAAACCGCACCACATGGCCATGGAAGTCCTCCACTGATAATCATTGATAAGAGTGTCCACCTCATACGGGACCATCTTGATCGGTTCAAACTTGAACTTAGTATCGGAGATCCTGCTTGTCTTTTTTCTGCGCTGATTAATATAAACCACCGGTGTTTCCGTTGTGTATCCTTCTGTGGAAGTGATCCTGGAAATGAGTGTCGTATAATAGCTGATCGCCTGCGTCTGCAGGAACTCTGCTTTTGTGTAGCACAGGTGGTCAAACCGCATCGTCAGTGCCAGCAGAATCGCGATCAGAACGACGGAGATCCTTTTAAGCCAGAAGACCGCTTTGTGTTCGAAAACCAGGTTTTCCAGGATCCAGGCCGCCAGCACGAAAGTAAATACTTCGGCATAAGTCATCAGGCCCGTAATAAACTCAGCGTCCACCATCACATAGATCAGATAGGCTCCGAGAGGGAATATCACAAACAGCGCCGCCAGAACGATTCCTTTTTCGACATTCTTCCTGAACACCTTTACCAGGAAAAGTACCGCCAGAATGCAGAAAATAACGACCAGCGCCGCATGGACGTACCTGGAGGAGAAGGGATACATATTTCCGCCCAGATCCCGGGCCGGGAAGAAGAACACGCCGTATGCGCTGAATATCCTTCCCAGATATCCCATGATCCCCGTCGTTCCGAAGGAGCTGATGCCTTTATAATCGGTAAGCGTTGTATGGTTCAGATAAAGGAACAGCTGGTTCAGCAAAAAATAGAGCACCAGTGCTCCGACCAGCAGGGCAAGTGCCTTTACACAGTCAATGATCATTCCGGCCAGCCTTTTTTCGGAATGATACACCGTATGGATAAGCAGGAGGAGCACGATGCAGACGCTGATCGTCAGGTTGACCTGATAGACACCGACAGAGCAGGCGATCAGCAGCATTCCCCCGAGCATGGCGGGAATGTTCCCGAACTTAAAATACAGGCAGGCTCCGCTGGCCCCCATCAATGCGCCGAAATAATAGTACGGCGCGGTGAACATAAACCCGAAAACTCCGGCGATCGACGGAAAAGAAATAGCCATTCCGATAACGAGCACGATCATGACAGGATCTTTGATCTCGAGGAAATCAAAAACCATGTAAAGCATTATCGCGATCAGCACAAAAGTCAGCAGGCCTTTAAACGCAGACAGGCTGTAGAACCGGTCATCCATGATCCCCCTGAAAAGGCCTTCGAGCAGTCCGAGCATCCATCTTCCCGATCTCCAGGTCACCCCGACACGGTTAAAAAACGGAGCGTCATCATGGTAGCAGTATTTATTAAATAATGCCATTCCATGTGCGAGGATCCCCCAGAACACTCCGCACAGAATCATATTCAGCAGCCGCCTGTGTGCTTTTATTTCTTTATTAAAATTAAACATAACTCTCTTTCCGTTCCGTCCTGTTTTACAGATAATACATTCGGAATCTATTATTCCGAATCGATAAGAATTATTATAATTATATTGAGACAGAATGACAATTGGTTTATTTGAAGGCCTAAGCTGCGGATGATCTGAGATTTACGGTAAAAATCCGTAGATATATCCCGGCGGGCCCGTATATAGATTACGGATTGTGAAATGAATAAAAACACAGGAGGAAAATAAAAAATGCAGGATTTAATTCTTCAGGTACAGGAGCAGCTGGGAACAACACCCGGTCTTGCAATTGCATATATCATCGTAGGCGCGCTGATCGCGGTCATGGCTGTGGTCTGCATAGTGCTGGAGCTTCGTGTTTATCTGAAATACCGTAAAGCCAATAAAATGGGGATCTCTACCCAGATGACCGGTATCGATGCCGCAAGATATGCGCTCGATCACTACGGATTGACAAATGTCAAAGTCCGCAAATCAGGCTTCATCAGAGAAATGTTTTTCGGCAACTACTACAACATCCTTACAAAAACGATCTATCTTCGTTCCGTATTCGGAAAGATCGACAACAAGACAACAGTCACATCCACCGCACTGGGTGTCCAGAAGGCAGCCGTCGCAAGGCTTTGCGAAAGCGGTGACAAGCAGGCCAAAGTAAGAAACAGCCTTTCCCTGCTTGGTGTATTCGGCCCCATCCTTTTTATTCCGGTCGTTCTTATCGGTGTAATTATCGATGTGCTGGTGATGAAAGAGGTCACGATGATCTCCTATTTAAGCCTCGGGGTCGGCGGCGCGCTTGCGATCGCCGGGTTTATCGTCACCCTGCTGAATATTCCGGTTGAGAAAAGAGCCAATAAGCTGGCCCTCCAGATGATGGAGGAGACCGGTCTGGCGACCGGTCAGGAACTGGCCGTGATGAAGGAAGTATTCGATGCTTACATCCTTTCCTATATCGCACAGTTCATCCTGGAGCTTCTGAGAGTCATTCAGTGGATCCTGGAGATCGTCATCAAGGTGCAGGCAGACAACAGCAAGTAACACGGTCCCTGCTTCTCAAAAGATAACTGAAAGATGACAAAGGAAATCCCTTTGTCATCTTTTTTATTTGCCATTTTGCCAAAAGGGTGCTATCATTATTTTGAAGTTCTAGTCAATTCGACCAACATTTGAGACCGAAGAGAACGTAAAGGAGGCAAAAAGATGAAAAAAATGAAACTTGCCGGCCTTCTGGCCGCTGCAGCACTGGGTGTGGTTTCTTTCGGCGCACTTGCTAATGCAGAGTCGATCGAGCCGTGCACTCTTAACTATGTGTACTGGGCAGACAACACCGATTATTCCGCACTGATGCAGGACATCATCGCGAAATTCAACGCAGAGAACGAGTACGGCATTGAAGTCGTCGGCGAAGAGATCCCGTGGGACGGCGGCGGCTACAACAACACCCTGTTCAACACCGCTATGGGCGGCGCTGATATCGATGTGGCCACTCTGAAACTGACCGCGACACCGATGTTCGTCAATAATGACCTGCTTGAAGACCTGAACCCGTATGTAGATGCCTGGGAAGACAAAGATGACATTCCCGAGAATCTCTACAACATCATGAAACAGGCCGGCGGATCCGATGCCATGTATCTGATGCCGTGGAATACCCAGATCCTCTATGTCTACTACAGACCGTCAATCTTCGAGGCAGCCGGCGTTGAAGTTCCCACCACTTATGACGAGCTTCTTACAGCCATCGAAAAATGCACGATGGATACCGACGGCGACGGCAAGACAGACGTTTACGGCTGGGGCATGCGCGGAGCATCCGGCGGCCAGGAGCCGTGGGGAAGCTTCATCCACGCACGCGGCGGTTCCTGGGATGACCTTTCCACTCCGGAAGCTATCCAGGGTATGCAGGACTTCATCGACATCTACCAGAACGGATGGTGCCCGCCCACCGCAACGAACGACGGTTTCCAGGAGATCATTGCCAACTTCAAATCCGGCCTGACCGCCATGACCGTTCATCACATCGGTTCCTCCAAGGGAATGGTTGAAGAACTGGGCGATGACGTAGACGCGTTCATCTTCCCGGCAGGCGTCGGACAGTGGACATCCATGGGCGATACCGAGAACGTAATGTTTGCTTCCTGCAAAAACAAAGATGCTGCCTTTGAATGGCTGAAATACCTGGCAGCTTATGACGGTGAGCAGATGTGGTGCGAAGGCACCGGCAATATCCCGGTCAGCACAAAAGTCCAGCAGGGTGATTATTTCCAGAACGATCGCTTCATGCTCGTCTCCTTCGAGGGCGTCGACGTAGCCGGCATCCTTCCGATCAAGGATGAGACCACCGAGTGGATCACCAACTGGCCCGCAATCGTCAGCCAGGCACTGGTCGGCGACATCACCGCTGAGGAATGCATGCAGCAGCTCAATGCCGGATTAAATCCGTAAATTTGAACCTGCCCCTCAGGGCTGAATAAGTACCAATAACTGAATGAACCCTTTACTGAAAACTGCTTTGCCTTCCGGGCAAAGCAGTTTTTGAGAGGAAAAGGCTATGGTAAAAAAGAAAAGTATTTATCCCTATCTGCTGGTTGCCCCGGCAGTGCTTATCATTTTATGCGTGGTCTTCATCCCGGTCGTCAACGCTATCCGGATGAGCTTCCAGAACTATGACCTGAGGAAGCCGAAAGACATCGCCTTCATCGGATTGGGCAACTACGCCGCTCTGTTCAAGGATCCTCTGTTCTGGAAGTCCCTTATCAAGACGATCCAGTGGGTCGTATTCGGCGTGGGTTTCCAGTTCCTGTTCGGATTTATCCTCGCCCTGCTGCTGAACAGGTCCTTCCGCGGAAGGGGAGTCATTCGTGCCGTCAGCCTTATCCCCTGGGTCACACCGGGTGTCCTGATCGGCCTTATGTGGAGGTGGATGTACGACGGCAACTACGGCGTCGTCAACGACATCCTGCAAAAACTGCACATAACGGGTGAGAATATCGCCTTCCTGGCAAATCCGAAGACCGCCTTCCCGGCTGTCATCGTCACGATCGTCTGGCAGGGCATCCCGTTCTTTGCGCTGATGATCCTGGCAGCTCTCCAGGGAATTCCGTACGAACTCTACGAGGCGGCGGATATCGACGGAGCCAACTGGGTGCAGAAGCTGTTCAACATCACCATCCCCAGCATCCGTAATACGATCATGATCACGCTGCTGCTTCGCATCATCTGGGTAGCCAACTCCGTGGACGTTATCTTCAACATGACAGAAGGCGGCCCGGCTTACGCGACGCAGACCTTAAGCGTTTATGTCTTCAATAAAGCGAACATACTGAACCTCGGATACTCTTCCGCGATGGCCATTATGCTGGCGATCGTGCTCTGCTCGGTGGCGGTCCCGTATCTGATCTTTACATTCAGAGGGGAGGATCAGTAAATGAAAAGAGAGTCTTCACTGAAAGAGTTGATATCACTGTATCTCCCCCTGATCCTGATTCTGGTCTTTATCCTGTTTCCGTTTTACTGGATCTTCATCACTTCCATAAAACCGGAAACGGAACTTTACGGCGCCATCACCTACTGGCCCCGTTCCGTTACCTGGGAGAATTATAAAAACCTGTTTACGACCACCGTCAATTTCATCGCCGCCATGAAGAACAGCTTTATCGCGGCGGCGCTGACGACCATCGTCTCCCTGACGGCCTCCACCCTGGCGGCCTATGCGTTCTCGCGCTACCGTTTCAAAGGAAGACGCCTTCTGATGGCCATGTTCCTGAGCAACAACATGTTCCCCACGGTACTGCTGCTCATCCCGCTCTATTCGATCATGAGAAACCTGAAGCTCCTCTACACGCCCTGGGCACTGGTGCTGGCGTATACCACCTTCACACTGCCCTTCTCCGTGTGGCTGCTCAACGGGTTCATGAACGACCTGCCCATGACGCTTGAAGAAGCTGCGCTGGTGGACGGGTGCAACCGCAGGACCGCATTCTTAAAGATCATCATGCCGCTTCTGGGACCGTCGCTCGTGGCGACCGGCGTCTATATTTTCATGACGTCCTGGAATGAATATACCTTCGCGGTCATGTTCACGAACAACGCTTCAAGGACCATCCCGGTCGCCCTAAAGAGCCTGATCGGCCAGCTCGGCGTCGACTGGGGCCTGTTAACAGCGGGCGGCATCATCACGATCATCCCTGTCTGCATCATGTTCTTCTTCGCCCAGAAACGGCTGGTCGAGGGACTCACGGCAGGCGCAGTCAAAGGTTAACGACAACAAGAAAGGAAAACACATCATGGAGATCTTACAGTACGAATTTACAGGCGAAGGAATGCACCGCGTTTTTGAGAATGAGAAATGGACCGTCGGGATCAAGAACTGGAAACCGGCCAACGATATCACCGGGATCGACAACCTTGAGCGCCACAATCTCACCGATGAGCTGTTTGTCCTGATCGAAGGAGCCTGCACGCTCATCTACGCAAACGAGACCGCCGACGGACTTGCCTTCGGCGCGGTAAAGATGGAGCCGGACAAAGTCTACAACATTCCGGCCACTCTGTGGCACAACACCGTCACTCAGAAGGATACCAAGATGATCCTGATCGAAGATTCCAGTACATCGGGTGAAAATTCGGATATCCTTCCGCTGACGCCGGAGCAGATCAGCCTCGTGCAGGATCTGGCCAGGTAGGAGCCGTGGCCGGGCTGAAATTCGGATGCCAGACATATCCCTGGAAAATGGGGAAAATATACGCCGGGGAGGTCTCTCTCATGCTTGAGACGGCCTCCCTGGCTGGTTTTAAGGGCTTTGAAGCCGAGATAGACATGCTCGGACCATACTTCACCCGTCCGCAGGAACTGGCATCTTTGCTGGATCAATATCATATGGAACTGGCGGCGCTCGTCCTTCACCAGGATTGGGAGGGGGCCTCTCAGACTGAAGAAGAACGCGCACTCAGCACTCAGGCAGTCGACTTTCTGAAACATTTCCCGTTCGCGAAGCTCATGATGAGCCATCATGCCGGCGTAAAGCCGCGCGGGGAAGGCGCATCGCTCAAAGAACGCAGAAAGAACCTGTTCGCGTGCATGCAGGAAGCGGCCGCGCAGGCCGCCGAAGCCGGGATCGTCTCCTGCTTCCATCCAAACAGTGCCAAAAACTCCCTGTTCGTGAGCGCCGAAGATTATGAGATCCTGTTCGAACTGCTGGGGGCAGGCGCGATCGGCTGGGCGCCCGATGTCGGACATATCGTCAACGGCGGGATCGATGCCCTGTCGCTGATGAAAGACCACCGTCAGCTCATCCGCCATGTCCATTTTAAGGACCGCTCTGCAGACGGCACCTGGACCGTGATGGGAAAAGGCGCCATCGATTATCCCGCCATCATCCGCTTTCTTGCCGGGACCGGCTACGGTGGCTGGATCATGGTCGAGGATGAAAGTCCGATGGCCGCGCAGGACCCCGACAGTGTCGTCAAACTCGACGGGGCTTATATGAGCGATATTGTGAGGAGGGAATCATGAGTGTCCATACAGCTGCCGTGATGGGACTGGGCGTCCGCGGAAAGATCCATCTCCACGGGCTGCTCGAAAACCCGGAATATTATAAAATTGTTGGTCTGTGCGACCTTGATGAGGAAAAAATGAACGCCGTCGCATCGCAGTACGGCCTTGCCGATGTGCCCCGCTTCACGGACGCCGAAAAGATGCTGGATGAGACACGCCCCGAGGTCTTCGTGTTCGTGACCTATCCGGACCTTCGCCTCTCCATGATCGAGCTTGGCATCCGTTACGGCGTAAAGGTCATCTCACTGGAAAAGCCCATCGCCGAAAGCCTCCAGGAAGCGCAGAAAATGACTCAGCTCTGCCATCAGAACGGCATCAAAGCGGTGGTCTGCCATCAGCAGAAATACCTCTCCCAGATGCAGGCGCTCAAGAGACGGATCGACGAGGGCGAGATCGGGCAGATCCGCAAGATCCACGTGGAATGCCAGGCCTGGTTCAGCCAGCTGGGCACCCACTATGTCGACTACATCCTCTGGGCAAACGGCGGTTACAGGGCCAAATGGGTATGCGGGCATGTGCACGGTCCCATCTGCCTCGACGATAATCACCCTGCGCCCGACTATCTTCTGGGCACCATGGAACTGGAAAACGGCGTCCGCGCTTATGTGGAGTGCGGTTACCTGGCCGAGGCCCACAACCCGCCCGAATACGGAAGCAGCGACAACCGGCTGACCGTCTACGGCACCGACGGCTATGTCTACGCGGAAACGGACGGCTTCTGGGGCGCCTGCACGAAGGCGACCGGCGGAAAGCTCATCGAGGGGAAAGATCCGGGCTGGCGCAACCACCAGCAGGTGCCCATCCAGACACCCTACTACACCCAGCTGGCCGAGTGGATCGAGGACGACAAAAAAGTGCACAGCTGCAATATTGATACAGCCTATCACGGCTATGAGATTCTCGAGGGCATGTGCCTTTCCGCACTGAACAATGTGCGCATCGACCTGCCGATCACGGACCTTGACTATGAGCCGGTCTTTGGCCGGATGCGGCGGCTCCTGCCGGAGTGCGGCAGCAAAAAGATGTATATTTACGATGGGAAAACGCCGCGAAAGGAGAGGGACTGACAGGGGATCGTCCTCATACAAATATAGGAAGAAAAAAGTATTACCCTGTTCCACGGGGATCGCTCCCGCTCTTACCTCGCGCAGCGGTACGTAAGGCTCGGGCTTCGCCCTCGCCAAGTACCGGCGCTGCGGTAACGTCCCCTTTGGAACGGGGTAATACTTTTTATTCTCTACTCTATGTGAAGAGGAGTGCCCCCTCTGTCAATCCGGAGATGACAAAGGACCACCCTTGAAAGTTTCAGCAACATAACGACAAAGTCAGAGGATCTTAAGCATATGCAGCCGCCGCAGAAAACGCGAGCATAGCGCATGCATTCGGAGCTTTGTCTGAGTGCACTTTAGTGCACGAGTTAGCGGAGAATGCATGCTATAGG
>JBGUOI010000151.1:0-2626 GCA_045118075.1 Porcincola sp.
TGCCTCTTCTTCGGCCCACTTCCGGTATTCCTCCATCAAAGCCGTAAACCATTCTTTCAGCTCGTCAAATCCATAGATGTAATGGAAGTATTTCATTTCCTCTGTCTCGAGGTTGGCATAGCTCATCCGAACGCCGATGCGCTCATCCGCCGTGTTCTCTTCCTCAAGCTGCCTGTTAAGATACATCCAGGCATAGCACTTTGCCTGGGCAAGGTGTACTCCCACCGGCTCCTCAAGCAGGTCGAGCGAGCGCACGATTCCCTTGATCTCGTCGATCACGGTCATCTCATCCTGGGTAAATATCCCGTCGGCGCGTCCCTCCAGAGTGATGTCAAGATCCGTGCAGGGCCAGGTGATCTTCAGCGGCACTTCCGCCTTGTAATCACCGCGCATCTTTCCCTGCACTTTCCGGTGCAGGGCACTGCCCATCTGCATGGCTTCGCGCACGGTCACCTGCCCGGCGCGGTTATCGATATCCCCTTGGCGCAGAATGAATTCCACGAGGCTGCGCACGGATATACGCTTATTCATTCTTTCTTCCTGTTCCATCCGGCGCACCCCCTTTCCGTCTTCCCTGCCTGAATGCATGAACGTCAAGCGGGGCTGCAGCCCGCAAACGGCGGGAAAAGATCTGCAGCCCCATCCTTATTAAAATATCTTACTCGTTCGGCAGTGCGCGAAGGATCGCGGCTGCTTTTTCCAGTTCCCCGATCTTCGCCTCTTCAAACCGGCCTTCGTCAGCCGCGGCCGCCAGATCAGCCATCATCGGGATCTGACCGGCAAGCGCCAGTTCAAGCTCTTTTGCGGTCTGTTCAATGTGACTTTCTCCGAAGAGCGGAATCTTTTTCCCGCAGTCCGGACAGACCAGATAACTGTAATTCTCGATCACACCGAGCACTGGGATATTCATCATCCGGGCCATGTTCAGCGCTTTGCGGACGATCATGCCCACCAGCTCCTGCGGAGAGGTGACGATCATGATGCCGTCAACCGGAAGTGACTGGAACACCGTAAGCGGTACGTCACCGGTTCCGGGAGGCATATCCACCAGCAGATAGTCCAGTTCGCCCCAGACCACATCCGTCCAGAACTGCTTGACCACCCCGGCAATGACCGGTCCGCGCCAGATGACCGCCTGCTCCGGATCCGGAACCAGCAGGTTCAGCGACATGACCTTGATGTCATTTTTTGTCAGTACCGGCAGGATTCCCTCATCGATCACGGGAGCCGGACCGGAAAGACCGTACATTTTCGGAATAGAGGGACCGGTGATATCCGCATCCAGGATACCGACGCGGTAACCGCTCTCAGCCAGGGCGTTGGCCAGGGCTGCTGTCACCAGGGATTTACCGACGCCGCCTTTGCCGCTGACAACACCGATCACATGCTTTATATCGGAATAAATATTCTGATCCACCTTAAAATCAGGTGCCTGTCCGTTTCTGGAAGGACATCCCTCACAGCTTTCCCTGTCACACGAGGAAGCACTCGCGCAATTGTTCTTCTCGTTTTCTGCCATTTCTTTAAGTCTCCTTTCACCCAAGCAGCTTTGCGTCGCGGATGGTCACGAATTCGTATCCGTCCTCCGTGTACGTATCGAATGTTCCCATGACGGTGATGTCGTCTCCCTCTTCCGGGAAATCATCCGGGTAAGAATACTCATCCGTCAGCTCAAATTCCAGGCCCTGGGAACAGCAGGCCGTTGCATCCATGATCAGGCACGAGTTCCAGGCATTGCCCTCCGTATCCTCGTACCTGGTATACATTCCTTCCATTTTAATGGTCTTGCCGACATAATCCGCCGGCTCAAAGACCATGTTGTAGACTTCCGCGTAGACCATGGTGCTTGAAAGCTCCGTCAGGTCGACGTCCACATCCGGACCTTTCTCCGGGCCGGAACAGCCGCCCGCAAAGATCATGCACAGTACCGGCACTGCCAATGCCATGCTTCTTCTGATTCCTGCTCTTCTCACATCAGGCACCTCCTCTGACACGGCCGATCAGGCAGCAGAGGAAAAACGCCGCAACATCGACGGCTACGATGGTCGATCCTACCGGAGTACCCGCCAGGATGGAGATGAGAAT
This sequence comes from Porcincola sp., assembly GCA_045118075.1. GTDB lineage: Bacteria > Bacillota > Clostridia > Lachnospirales > Lachnospiraceae > Merdiplasma. Next base: position 2,086 of record JBGUOI010000151.1, read on the forward strand.
GCCCGCCAGCGCGCAGATCACCGAGAGCACGGCGGAGCAGATCGTCACCGAAAGGAAGCTCTTGTAGATCCGCATCGCAGAAATCGCCGGAAAGATCACCAGTGCCGAGATCAGCAAAGATCCCACCAGGTTCATCGCCAGTACGATGATCACCGCGATCACCACAGCGATCAGCAGGTTGTACCTGTCTGCAGGCGTCCCGGCCGAGACTGCAAAACTCTCATCAAAAGTCACTGCAAAGATCCGGTTGTAGAAAAACACGAAGACCGCAATCACCACAACAGAGAGGATTCCGCAGACCCATACGTCAAACGGACGCAGCGTCAGGATGGACGTGGATCCGAACAGCGTGCTGCATACATCTCCGGAAAGGTTTGCCGACGTCGAAAAGACATTCATGATCAGGTATCCGAAAGCAAGTGCTCCGACCGAGATCATCGCGATCGCGGCATCGCCCTTGATCTTCGTGCGTTGTCCGGTGCGAAGCAGCAGGACTGCGCTGAGTATCGTCAACGGCAGCACAAGCGCCATCTGGTTGGAC